>NZ_JAOSHO010000110.1 GCF_025917275.1 Pseudomonas agronomica
GGGTTCTGCACAGGCTTCAATACCGTGCAGCACCGCAAATCCATTTTCAGCTCAGTCCCAGCTCCCGCCAGATCCGCATCACCTGCCGACGCTCATTCACGAACTGGTCGCCTGCGATCACCCCGGCGTCTTTCTGCAAGGCCTGGCGGTGGGCGGCGGAGCGGTAGGCCTTGTAGGCCTCGCGCAACAGCGTGGCGTCTTCGGCGGGCATCAACCCGAGCTCCTGCAACCCATCCAGGATGCGGATGTTATCGGTGTAGCGCACCAGTGATGGGTGTTCCTCGGACCACGCCAAAGCCGCGTATTGCACCATAAATTCAATATCGACGATACCTCCGGCATCCTGCTTGAGGTCGAAGGGCGCCGTGGCCTCGAAAGCGTTCTGCGCAGTTCCGGCGGCGGTAGCCTTGCTGCCGAGGTTGTCGCGCATCTTGGCGCGCATCTCGCTCACTTCCTGGCGCAACGTCGGTAAATCCCGCTTGCGCCCCAACACCTGGACGCGAACCTTCTCGAACGCCTGACCCACATCCTGGCTGCCCACCAGCACACGTGCACGCACCAATGCCTGATGCTCCCAGGTCCAGGCTTCGTTCTCCTGGTAACGGGCAAACGCCCCCAATGAGCTGACCAGCAAACCCGATGCGCCGGAAGGCCGCAGCCGCATGTCCACTTCATACAGCTGCCCGGAGTTGGTCTGGGCCGTCAGCAGGTGGATGATCCGCTGGCCGAGCCGGGTAAAGAACTGCGCGCCATCGATGGGTTTCGGACCATCGGTTTCCGCCTGCGGGTCGCCATCGTGGATGAACACCAGGTCCAGGTCGGAACCATGCCCCAATTCCAGGCCGCCGACCTTCCCATAACCGACAATAATGAACCCCGGATCGCACAAACTGCCGTCGGTGCGCAACGGCACGCCATGCTTGGCCGCTGTCTGGCGCCAGGCGAGCGCCAGTACTTGTTCGAGAATCGCCTCGGCCAGCCATGTCAGGTAATCGCTGACTTTCATCAACGGCAGGCTGCCGGAGATTTCCGAAGCGGCCACGCGCAGACGGTGGGCCAGCTTGAAGTGCCGCAACGCCTCCATTTGTTGCTCGAGATCATCCTCGGGAATACGCGTCAGGCGTTCGCGCAGCTCCGCCGCCAACTCCGGCGCCAAGGGCGGCTTGAACAAGCGGCCTTCATTGAGCAATTCATCGAGCAGCAGCGGGAAGCGGGTAATCTGCTCGGCAATCCACGGGCTCGCCGCGCACAGCGTCAGCAAGCGCCGCAGGGCGCCGGGGTTTTCGGTGAGCAATACCAGGTAGGCCGAACGACGGGCCACGGCCTCCACCAACGGCAACACCCGCTCCAGCACCAGGTCCGGATCGGCATGTTCCACCGCCTGGGCCAGCAGGCGCGGAATGAAGGCGTCCAGGCGCTCACGCCCCAGGCGTTGCATGGCGCGTAATTGCGGGCTGGAGCGCAGCGCCGCCAAGGCCTTCAGTGCCTTGGGCGCATCGGCGAAACCGCCTTCTTCCAACTGGCGACACGCCGCTTCCTCATCCTGGCTGTCTTCCCACAGCGGCAACCATTCGCCCCCGACTGCCACTTCGCCTTCGCTACCGGCTTCTTCATCAGGATCGGCGATCACCTGGCCAAAATGCCAGGCCACGCGCCCGCGCCAGTACATCAGTCGTTCATGGAACGCCGTCCAATCAGCGAAGCCCAGCATGAACGCGATACGCGCCTGATCCTGGACGCTGTCCGGCAGCATCTGGGTCTGGCGGTCGGCGATGGCCTGGATCGCATGCTCGGTATAGCGCAGGAACTCATAGCCCTCGCGCAGTTCGTCGATCACCTTGGACGGCAGATAACCTTGGCCTTCCAGGGTGCCGAGCACTTTCAACAGGGGTCGTTGCTGCAAGCTCAAGTCGCGACCGCCGTGGATCAGCTGGAACGCCTGGGCGATGAACTCCACTTCGCGAATCCCGCCCGAACCCAGCTTGATGTTGTCGGCCATGCCCTTGCGCCGCACTTCCTGCTGGATCAACTGCTTCATGGTGCGCAGCGCTTCGATGGCGGAAAAATCCAGGTAACGGCGATAGACGAACGGGCGCAGCATGTCGAGCAGTTGCGCGCCGGCCACCTGGTCGCCCGCCACCACGCGCGCCTTGATCATGGCGTAGCGCTCCCAGTCGCGGCCCTGGTCCTGGTAATACTGTTCCAGCGCGTTGAAGCTCAGCACCAGCGCACCGGCCGAGCCGTAGGGGCGCAGGCGCATGTCGACGCGGAACACAAAGCCATCGACGGTCATCGGGTCGAGGGCCTTGATCAGGCGCTGGCCGACGCGGATGAAAAACTCCTGGTTATCCAGTGGCCGCTTCGCGCCGACGGTTTCGCCGCCTTCGGGGTAGGCGAAGATCAGGTCGATGTCCGACGACAGGTTCAGCTCCACCGCGCCCAGCTTGCCCATGCCCAGGATGACCATCTGCTGCGGCTCGCCGCTGCGCCGTCCGGTAGGCGTGCCGAATTGCTGGCTGAGGCGCTGGTACAACCAGTGGTAAGCCTGGTCGATGCAGGTGTCGGCCATGTCCGAGAGATCCCGGCAAGTCTGCACCAGGTCGGCCTGGCGCGTCAGGTCACGCCAGATGATCCGCACCTGCTGGCGGGTACGCTGGCGGCGCAGGACGCGGCCCAGTTCGTCTTCGGTTTCGGCGGCCTGGACGGCGGCACCGATCTGCGCGCACATTTCACCCGGCGCCAGGCTGCGGTCCAGTTCGCCGCTGCTCACCAGCGCCAACAGCATCAGCGGGTCCCGTACACTTTGCTCGACGACAAAGTCACTGGCGGCGGCGACGCGGTTGAACTCGGCCCAGCGCTGCGGCGTCCAGGCCGACAAGCCATGATCGTCGTCGAGGGAAGCGACCGCCGCGCGGAACGACTGCTCGGCGCGACTGACCAATGACTGAAGAATCGCCGGTACCTTTTCCGATATTGGGGCAAGCGAGGGCAGGCTCATGGTCTATCCTTGATCGGCGCAGGAAGGGCTGGATGTAGTGTTTTTACAGAAGACACTACCTGATCGACTGTCGAACAAAGATGATAAATAGCTGATTTTCTGATTTTATTGGCAGCCGGCATCAAGTTTTTACCTGTTCGAGTTGGCAAATGACCAACAGTAACGATTATTCTCACAACGAAACGAGGGGCCATCAGCCGCTCATGTGTAGTTTTACTACTCGTCTATACATTCGAAAGGCTGAAACGGTCGACGATTTGTAGTAAAACTACACGCCGCCGAAACAACCTTCGGCAATCCAAGAATTTATATCGTCTGCCCACAAGGCCAGTCGCAAACTCAGGCAACCGATTCTGGTAGCCTTTCCGCCCTGGAGCAAGCCATGCAAGACCTCGATCCCGTCGAAACCCAGGAATGGCTGGACGCCCTGGAATCGGTTCTCGACAAAGAAGGCGAAGACCGTGCTCATTACTTGATGACCCGTATGGGTGAACTCGCGACCCGCAGCGGTTCGCAACTGCCCTACGCCATCACCACGCCGTACCGCAACACGATCCCCGTTACCCACGAAGCACGCATGCCTGGCGACCTGTTCATGGAACGCCGCATTCGCTCGCTGGTGCGCTGGAACGCGTTGGCCATGGTCATGCGTACCAACCTGAAAGATTCTGACCTGGGCGGTCACATCTCCAGCTTCGCCTCCAGCGCGACGCTGTATGACATCGGCTTCAACTATTTCTTCCAGGCCCCGACCGACGAACACGGCGGCGACCTGATCTACTTCCAGGGTCACGCATCGCCAGGCGTCTACGCCCGTGCGTTCATGGAAGGCCGCATTTCCGAAGACCAGATGAACAACTTCCGCCAGGAAGTGGACGGCAACGGCCTGTCCTCGTACCCGCACCCTTGGCTGATGCCTGATTTCTGGCAGTTCCCGACCGTTTCCATGGGCCTGGGCCCGATCCAGGCGATCTACCAGGCACGTTTCATGAAGTACCTGGAAGCCCGTGGCTTCATCCAGCCAGGCAAGCAGAAAGTCTGGTGCTTCATGGGCGACGGCGAGTGCGACGAGCCGGAATCCCTGGGCGCGATCTCCCTGGCCGGCCGCGAGAAGCTGGACAACCTGATCTTCGTCATCAACTGCAACCTGCAGCGCCTCGACGGCCCGGTTCGCGGCAACGCCAAGATCATCCAGGAACTCGAAGGCGTGTTCCGTGGTGCCCAGTGGAACGTCAACAAAGTCATCTGGGGCCGCTTCTGGGACCCACTGCTGGCCAAGGACGTCGACGGTATCCTGCAACGTCGCATGGACGAAGTCATCGACGGCGAATACCAGAACTACAAGGCCAAGGACGGCGCGTTCGTCCGCGAGCACTTCTTCAACTCGCCTGAACTCAAGGCCATGGTTGCCGACCTGTCCGACGACGAGATCTGGAAGCTCAACCGTGGTGGCCACGACCCGTACAAGGTCTATGCCGCATACCACCAGGCGGTCAACCACAAAGAGCAACCGACTGTCATCCTGGCCAAGACCATCAAGGGTTATGGCACCGGTGCCGGCGAAGCGAAGAACACCGCGCACAACACCAAGAAGGTCGATGTCGAGAGCCTGAAGCTGTTCCGCGACCGCTTCGACATTCCGGTCAAGGACAGCGAGCTGGAAAACCTGCCGTTCTTCAAGCCCGAAGAAGGCAGCGCCGAAGCCCGCTACCTGGCCGAGCGCCGTGCAGCCCTGGGCGGTTTCGTGCCACAGCGCCGCGCCAAGAGCTTCAGCATCCCGACTCCGCCACTCGATACCCTCAAGGCCATCCTGGACGGCTCGGGCGACCGTGAAATCTCCACCACCATGGCTTTCGTGCGGATCCTCGCGCAACTGGTCAAGGACAAGGAAATCGGCTCGCGCATCGTCCCGATCATCCCGGACGAAGCCCGTACCTTCGGTATGGAAGGCATGTTCCGCCAGTTGGGCATCTACTCGTCCGTCGGCCAGCTCTACGAGCCAGTCGATAAAGACCAGGTGATGTTCTACAAGGAAGACAAGAAGGGCCAGATCCTCGAGGAAGGCATCAACGAAGCGGGCGCCATGAGCTCCTTCATTGCCGCCGGTACTTCGTACTCCAGCCACAACCAGCCGATGCTGCCGTTCTACATCTTCTACTCGATGTTCGGCTTCCAGCGTATCGGCGACCTGGCCTGGGCCGCTGGCGACAGCCGTACCCGTGGCTTCCTGATCGGCGGCACCGCCGGCCGCACCACCCTCAACGGTGAAGGCCTGCAGCACGAAGACGGCCACAGCCACATGCTGGCCGGGACCATCCCGAACTGCCGCACCTATGATCCGACCTACGGCTACGAGCTGGCGGTGATCATCCAGGACGGCATGAAGAAGATGACCGAAGAGCAGCAGGACGTCTTTTACTACATCACCGTGATGAACGAGTCCTACCAGCAGCCAGCCATGCCGGCCGGCGTGGAGGCAGGTATCGTCAAGGGCATGTACCTGCTCGAAGAAGACACCCGCGAAGCGGCGCACCACGTGCAACTGATGGGCTCCGGCACCATCCTGCGCGAAGTGCGTGAAGCAGCGAAGATCCTGCGCGAAGAGTTCAACATCGGCGCTGACGTCTGGAGCGTGACCAGCTTCAACGAATTGCGTCGCGACGGCTTGGCCGTAGAGCGCAGCAACCGTCTGCACCCTGGCCAGAAGCCAAAGCTGAGCTACGTCGAAGAGTGCCTGAACGGCCGCAAAGGTCCGGTCATCGCCTCTACCGACTACATGAAGCTGTTCGCCGAGCAGATCCGCCAGTGGGTTCCTTCCAAGGAATTCAAAGTGCTGGGCACCGACGGTTTCGGCCGTAGCGACAGCCGCAAGAAGCTGCGTCACTTCTTCGAAGTCGACCGTAAGTTCGTTGTGTTGGCAGCCCTGGAAGCCCTGGCTGACCGCGGCGATATCGAACCTAAAGTGGTGGCCGAAGCCATCGCCAAGTTCGGCATCGATCCGGAAAAACGCAACCCACTGGACTGCTGAGGAGAATTTTCGTGAGCGAACTCATTCGCGTACCTGACATCGGCAGCGGTGAAGGTGAAGTAATTGAACTGTTTGTGAAGGTCGGCGACCGTATCGAAGCCGACCAGAGCATCCTGACGCTTGAATCGGACAAGGCCAGCATGGAAGTGCCTGCGCCGAAGGCCGGTGTCATCAAGAGCCTGAAAGTGAAGCTGGGCGATCGCCTGAAAGAAGGCGACGAACTGCTGGAGCTGGAAGTCGAGGGCGCCGCTGCGGCGCCTGAAGCGGCCGCACCGGCTGCTGCCCCGGTGGCGGCTGAAAAACCTGCCGCCGCACCGGCTGCCGAAGCGGCTCCCGCTCCGGCCGCCGCGCCTGCCGCTGCCACGGTCCAGGACATTCACGTCCCGGACATCGGTTCGTCGGGCAAGGCCAAGATCATCGAAGTACTGGTCAAGGCCGGCGACACCGTCGAAGCCGACCAGTCGCTGATCACCCTGGAATCCGACAAGGCCAGCATGGAAATCCCATCGCCGGCCGCCGGCGTGGTGGAAAGCGTCGAGGTCAAGCTGGAAGACGAAGTCGGTACTGGTGACCTGATCCTGAAGCTGAAAGTAGCAGGTGCCTCGGCACCTGCCGCACCAGCCCAGGCCGCTGCGCCGGCCGCCAAGGCTGAAGCAGCACCAGCGCCAGCCGCCGCGCCTGCGGCCAAGGCCGAAGCGGCTCCTGCCCCTGTCGCCGCCGCGCCTGCGCCTAGCGGTGCCAAGGTGCACGCCGGCCCTGCGGTGCGTCAGCTGGCCCGTGAATTCGGTGTCGAGTTGTCGGCCGTCGGCCCAAGCGGTCCTCACGGTCGCGTGCTGAAGGAAGATGTGCAGGCCTACGTCAAGGCCATGATGCAGAAGGCCAAGAACGCTCCGGCCGAAGGCGCCACCGGCGGCGCGGGCATCCCGCCGATCCCGGCGGTGGATTTCAGCCGCTTCGGCGAAACCGAAGAAGTGGCCATGACTCGCCTGATGCAGATCGGCGCGTCGAGCCTGCATCGCAGCTGGCTGAACATCCCGCACGTGACTCAGTTCGACCAGGCTGACATCACCGAGCTGGAAGCTTTCCGCGTCGCGCAGAAAGCCGTGGCGGAAAAGGCCGGCGTCAAGCTGACCGTACTGCCGCTGCTGCTCAAGGCCTGTGCGCACCTGCTCAAGGAACTGCCGGACTTCAACGCCTCCCTGGCCCCAAGCGGCAAGGCGGTGATCCGCAAGAAATACGTGCACATCGGCTTTGCCGTCGACACCCCGGAAGGCCTGTTGGTACCGGTCATCCGCAACGTCGACCAGAAGAGCCTGCTGCAACTGGCTGCCGAAGCCGCTGCCCTGGCCGAAAAAGCCCGGAGCAAGAAGCTCACCGCCGACGACATGCAGGGCGCCTGCTTCACTATCTCCAGCCTCGGCCACATTGGCGGCACCGGTTTCACGCCGATCGTCAACGCGCCGGAAGTGGCGATCCTGGGCGTTTCCAAGGCAACCATCCAGCCAGTCTGGGACGGTAAGGCCTTCCAGCCGAAGCTGATGCTGCCACTGTCGCTGTCCTACGATCACCGTGTGATCAACGGCGCCGCCGCTGCACGCTTCACCAAGCGCTTGAGCGACTTGCTGGGCGACATCCGCACCATCCTGCTGTAACACCGAACGGCCCTCTTCGCGGAGGGCCGTTCGGCAGTCGTTTTCCGAGCGCCACGCTCGTACCTCAACCCCGCCCATTTGGCGGGGCTTTTTTTTGCGTGGGATAAAAACGTTTTATTCCAGCACGATTTTTCCTACTGCATTACGCAACATGGCCTACTTGTTCTATCAGCCATTACTCACAACTAACGCCCCCTCCCCGCTCACTATTTATTGCATGCGGCGCTTTAGCATAGTTACCGATCACCCACTAAACACCCGCAACCGTAAAACAATCTTTATAACTTCGAATGGATTCGAACATGCTAAAGCCCACTATTGGTCCTATTGTCGGCCACACAACAACTGACCACGCGCGTATATTTCTACGAGGCGATGGAGATGCTAACGACCCGGTATTCGCCGGCATTCGCTACAGGCGAAAAGGCGATACTGCCTGGTCAAGAGGACAGTTTTCCCGCCTGTTTTCCTACCGTGATTTTTGCGCCGTCATCGTATTGAAAGGCCTCCAGCCCGATACCGTTTATGAATACCAGGCCGGTTGGAAAACCACACTGAGCCCGGCACACACCGTCGAAACCATTCTGGAATTGCCCTTGCAATGGCCCAAGGACGTTTACCAGCTACGCACTCCGACCGGCCAGGCCAACGCGGCTCGCAGCTATATCGTGGGGTCTTGCCGATACCTTCGGATCACCGCTGGCGTCCCATCGCGGCCAGCGCTGGGAGACCGCACGTTCGCCGGTATCAACCGAATCGTCGAACAGGCCGATCCGCCAATCAGCGCGGTGCTGATGACCGGAGACCAGGTGTATCTCGACGACTTGAACATCGTCGCCCCGGACCACAGCCATAAGGACATATTATTTAAGTACCGCACAGCACTTTCCCAACCCCACATCAAAAAGTTGATGTCCAACGTTCCGACCTACATGATGCTCGACGACCACGAGATCGAGGACAACTGGCCGACTAACAGAACCAAAGATGATGAATTACTTTATGCAAATGCGTTGGAGGTCTATGAGATATACCAAGCCAGCCACAGCCCGGCCCATGAACTTTTAAGCGACGGCACGTTAAGTCAAACACTGCCACGCTATTGGTACTCATTCACCCACGGCGATATCGAGTGGTTCGTGACTGACAGCCGGACTCGACGCAACCTGTCGATGAACGATCGACGCATCCTGGATGCCGAACAGGAACAATCGCTGCTCGACTGGCTGATCAACAGCCCCGCCCGCGTCAAGTTCATTGTCACTAGCGTCATGTTCTACCCCGACCGCCGATTCAATGGCGGGGACGCCTGGCAAGCCTTTCCGGCGCAACGCCTGCGAGTGCTGGAAACCATCCGCAGCCATCGGATCAAGAACGTGATTTTCGTATCTGGTGACGTGCATGGCTCCCTGACGAGCCTGTTGGCGCATAGCCAGGATCCTGACTTCCAGGTTCACACCATCGTTTCCTCGCCGTTTTGCAACAGCAAGCTGCTGCCCTACGCCAAGGCCTCGACTTTTATTTTCGGTAAACCCATGGCCAAGGCCCCAAGCGGTGAATACCAATACGAACTGACCAGCAAGGTCATCAGCCAGGACAACTTTGCACAGCTGAAAGTCACGGTCCAGAGCGTTCAGGTAACGTTTCGTGACCGTGACGGCGCGCCGTTGGAGGTCGTCGATATACCGTTGCGCTGATCGGCAGCAGGCCAACGAGTACCTCTGATCGGCTGGCAACTGGAGAAATCCCTTTGTCGGCCGATAAAAGGTTTATAGCACTTGGCCTTCATGTCTCTTGTCAGCCAGTGCCGCAATGATGCAACCTTGCGGCAATCCGTAATGACGAGGGCGTCAGCCCGGCGCGATCAGCATTTTCGAAGCGAGTTTCCCCATGAAAAGCCAACCCGATGCCGCCAGCCGTATGGCGGCCGAGGTAGTGACGCAGTTACCGGTGCCCTCGCGGCTCGGTATGCTGCGTTTCGAACGGCTGAATGAAGCAAGCTGGGCGCTGCTATTCCTTGATCCAAACTGCGAACGCTACTTCGGCTTGCCGGCCGTGGAGCTATGCTCACTGGTCAGTTCCCCTTACGCCAGCCTGATGGAGCCTGAAGCGCGCTATCAGTTGCATGATGCCATCCAGCAGCAACTGGCCCAAGCGTCCCACTACCTGATCCGCTATACGCTGCACACCGCCAAAGGGCCGATGAACCTGCTGGAGACCGGTGAGGCCTACAGGCAGCACAATCGTCACCTGCTGCGCGGTTATCTGTTGGTCGTCGACGACCTGCTGCAGGACGAGCCGTCCTTGCCGGCCGTCGATCTGGAAACCCAGAACTCACGACTGCAGATTGCCCTGGAACTGAACCAGCGCGCCCAGCAGGAACAGCTCCAGCACCTGGACCGGGTCCGTGCCCAACAAGATTTGATCCTGCTGCTCACCCGCCAGCGCTACAGCGCCAACAACTCGCTGCAAGAAGCCGCCGAATTGATCACCCGCAGCGCCTGCGATATCTATCAGATCGACTGCGCAAGCATCTGGAACCTGGAAGACGGCAGACTTGTGCCGATCTCGGCCTATAACCGCTCCTCCCAGGAATACTTCCTTCCGGATGTCATCAACGCCAACGACTTTCCAAATTACATGGAGGCACTGCAGACCTGCCGAGCCATCGACGCGCACAATGCGATGCGCGACCCGCGCACCCGGGAAATGGCCGACAGCCTGCGAGCCCGCGACGTCAACGCCATCCTCGACGCCAGCATCCGGATCGATGGGCAAGTGGTGGGCGTCCTGTGCCTGGAACAAGTGGGCGTCACCCGGGCCTGGCAGTCGGACGAAATCGCCTTCGCCGGCGAACTGGCAGACCAGTTCGCCCAGGTCATCAACAACCACAACCGCCGCACCGCCACCAGCGCCCTGCATCTGTTCCAGCGCGCCGTGGAACAGAGCGCCAACGCGTTCCTGCTGGTCAACTGCGACGGCGTGGTGGAATACGTCAACCCGAGCTTCACCGCCATCACCCAGTACACCACCGAGGAAGTGCACGGCCAACGGCTGTCCGAGCTGCCGGCCCTGGAGAACCTCAGCGAGCTGCTGTTCGATGCGCCCTCAGCCCTGGCCCAGAGCAATAGCTGGCAGGGCGAATTCAAGAGCCGGCGCAAGAACCTCGAACCCTACTGGGGCCAGCTGTCGATTTCCAAGGTCTATGGCGACAACCGCGAACTGACGCACTACATCGGCATCTACGAAGACATCACCCAGACCAAACTGGCCCAGCAGCGCATCGAGCGCCTGGCCTATACCGACAACCTGACCAACCTGGGCAACCGACCGGCGTTCATTCGCAACCTCGATGAACGCTTCGCCCGGGACAGCGACTCGCCCATCAGCCTGCTGCTGGTGGACATCGACAATTTCAAGCGCATCAACGACAGCCTCGGCCACCAGACCGGCGACAAACTGCTGATCAGCCTGGCCCGGCGCCTGCGCAACAGCCTGAGCCCCAGCGGCAGCCTGGCGCGATTCGCCAGTAACGAATTTGCGGTACTGCTGGACGACACCGACCTCGAGGCCGGCCAACAGATCGCCAGCCAGTTGCTGATGACACTCGACAAGCCGATGTTCGTCGATAACCAACTGATCAGCGTGACCGGCTCCGTGGGCCTGGCCTGCGCGCCGCTGCACGGTCGCGACCCGCAGACGCTGATGCGCAACGCCGGCCTCGCCCTGCACAAGGCCAAGGCCAACGGCAAGCATCAGGTCCAGGTGTTCACTGAGGCCCTGAACGCCGAGGCCAGCTACAAGCTGTTCGTGGAAAACAACCTGCGCCGGGCCCTGACCCAGAATGAACTGGATGTCTTCTACCAGCCCAAGCTCTGCCTGCGCAGCGGTCGCCTGCTGGGCATGGAGGCGCTGCTACGCTGGAACCATCCGGAAAGAGGCATGATCCGTCCGGACCAGTTCATCAGCGTGGCCGAGGAAACCGGCCTGATCATCCCCATCGGCAAATGGATCGCCCGCCAGGCCTGCCGTATGAGCAAGCAGCTGACCGCCGCCGGCCTGGGCAACCTGCAAGTGGCGATCAACCTGTCACCCAAGCAGTTTTCCGATCCGGACCTGGTGGCCTCGATTGCCAGCATCCTCAAGGAAGAACAATTGCCTGCGCGGTTGCTGGAGCTGGAGCTGACCGAAGGCCTGCTGCTTGAAGCGACCGAGGACACCCACCTGCAACTCGACCAACTCAAGCGCCTGGGCCTGACCCTGGCGATGGATGACTTCGGCACCGGTTATTCGTCCCTGAGTTATCTGAAGAAATTCCCGATCGACATCATCAAGATCGATCGCAGCTTCATCCATGAAATCCCGGACAACCAGGACGATATGGAAATCACCTCCGCGGTGATCGCCATGGCCCACAACCTGAAACTCAAGGTCGTGGCCGAAGGCATCGAAACCGCCCAGCAGCTCGCCTTCCTGCGCCGCCATCGCTGCGACGTCGGCCAAGGCTACCTCTTCGACCGGCCGATCCCCGGCACAGAGCTTATCGAGAAGCTCAAGCGTTATCCGCGCGGCCCGCTGGTCTGACAGCCGCTTATAGCTTGCGGCGGCTTTTCTGAGGCACACTGACGGTCTATTTCGCTCAACTCAATCTGACTGAGAGGACTGATAATGGTCTTGCGCTCGGAAATCCTGGTGAACAAAAACGTGCTTCCTACTCCCGATCAAGCTCTTCCCGGCCGTGAAACCCCGATGGCCGTGCCGGAAAAACACTTCGTCCACGACGCGCCGCTGCTGGGCCCGTTTGCCATGGACGTGGATTTCGCCATCTTCGGCCTCGGCTGCTTCTGGGGCGCGGAGCGCAAGTTCTGGCAACGTGAAGGCGTCGTCAGTACGGCGGTGGGATATGCGGGCGGCTTTACGCCGAACCCGACCTATGAAGAGGTCTGCTCTGGCCTGACCGGCCACAGCGAAGTGGTGCTGGTGGTCTACGAGCCGGCGAAGGTCAGCTACGAGCAGCTTCTGAAAATGTTCTGGGAACTGCACAACCCGACCCAGGGCATGCGCCAGGGAAATGACATTGGCACCCAGTATCGCTCGGTGATCTATTGCACCACGCCCGGGCAACTGGAAGCAGCGAAGAACAGCAAGGACGTGTTCCAGGCTGAGCTGAACAAGGCCGGTAAAGGCGAAATCACTACCGAAATCGACGAAGCGCCGACGTTCTACTTCGCCGAGGCGTATCACCAGCAATACCTGGCGAAAAATCCTGAAGGCTATTGCGGAATCGGCGGCACCGGCGTGACCTGCCCGATCTGACGTTCGGGCCCTGAAAAGCTTCGTCGGATCGCCGCCCGGAGCAAGCCCGCTCCCAC
>NZ_JAOSHO010001100.1 GCF_025917275.1 Pseudomonas agronomica
CCGCCATTGAGCGTCAGGTTTTCGAGGTTGGCACCCAGCACGTAGCTGATGGACGAAACAACGCTGTCGATCTCGGTCAGCGCCGTGCCGCGCTCGATCACCGTGTCGCCGAGGTTGTCGACGTAGTAAGTGTCGTTACCGGCGCCACCGTCCAGGGTATCCGCGCCGCCCAGGCCGTTAAGCACGTTGGCGGCGGCATTGCCGATCAACACGTTGTCCAGCGCGTTGCCGCTGCCGTTGATCGCGGCAACGCCGGTCAATGTGAGGTTTTCCAGGTTGGTGCCCAAGGTCCAACTCACCGAGGAACGAACGCTGTCGATTTCG
>NZ_JAOSHO010001101.1 GCF_025917275.1 Pseudomonas agronomica
TCGACGGCTTGCATGGCGCGGGCAGCGATGGGCGCGGCGACGTTTTCACCGAAAAAAACCACATCCGGTTTCAGGCGTTCGCCGGCGCATTGCGGGCAACGGGGCACCTGGAAGCGCGCCTCGAACGCGGGGTCCAGCAGCGTGTCGCCATCGGGCGCCTGCACGGCATCGACACCGGCCAGGTAGGGGTTCTCGGTTTCCATCAATGCCTGGATCTGCTGTCGCTCGCTGCGCTGGCCGCAATCGAGGCACAGCACGCGGTGCAGGCTGCCGTGCAATTCGACGACGTGACGGCTGCCGGCCTGGTCATGCAAGGCGTCGA
>NZ_JAOSHO010001102.1 GCF_025917275.1 Pseudomonas agronomica
CTTCGGCAGGATTTCCAGCAACTCGCCCTTGCTGCCGCGACGCACGCTCAGGACGGTGGTTTGCAGGGTATGGATGCTGTAGCCGCGACGGTTCAGCTCGGTGCGGACCGAATCCACCAGGAACGGCAGGTCGTGGTGCAGCACTTCGACGGCGGTGTGGGTCGACTGCCAGCCGTGGCGCTCGTAATCGGGGTTGTATACGCGTACCTGCGGTTGCGCGTGATCGAAGCGCTCAAGCAGACGCCAGGCGGACAGGGTGCAGCCGGCGAGGTCGGACAACCGGCGCTGGGTGAGTTCATCGAGGGAAATGATGCCGAAG
>NZ_JAOSHO010001103.1 GCF_025917275.1 Pseudomonas agronomica
CGCGGCGCTCATCCAGTCCGGGTTGGAAAAGAACTGGCCGTACCATTTGAACGTCCAGCCGGGTGGCGGGAACACCAGCCACTGGGAGGAGCCGAACGACAGCAGCACGATGAACACGATCGGCAACAGCAGGAACAATGCGATCACGCCCGTGGTGAAATACAGGCCGAACCGCATGCGCCGGCTCATGGCATTGGGAGTCAGGAGCATGGCGGCTTACCTCGCGTTGCTGGCGCCGACCGGAGATTCCGGCTGGAGCTTCAGGTAGAAGTAGAACAACACCAGGGTGATCGCCACCAACAAGGCCGCGCCGGCA
>NZ_JAOSHO010001104.1 GCF_025917275.1 Pseudomonas agronomica
TGGGACCGCGCGTGGCTGTGTTGAAATCAAATTCTTCTCTCATGAACCAACCCTTGATACCGACACAGTTCATTTTGGAATCTCCCCGCGCGCTAATAACGCTAACGAGATCAGGCTCGCGGTTGGTCCCAACCATACGATGAGATCGTTCCTCTCGCTTTAGAAATTGAAGACTCATTCGTTTCAAGATCAGTCCGTGCGTTCATTCCGTTGTGCTCTATCCACGGGAGCACAAATTTCTCGCGTCTTGATGCAGTCGGCGACCTTGCCAAGGTCGCCCTTGCTGCTGGATAAAACGATGGACCCGTGGCGAGGG
>NZ_JAOSHO010001105.1 GCF_025917275.1 Pseudomonas agronomica
CAAGGCAATCACGCATGTAGTGATACGTTTGGTGGTTTCGTCTTGCTGTTTGGGTTTGGATTTTTCTTCAGGCAGACCGCGTCGTCCGGTGTGGGGCTGCTGCGCAGCCCAACGGGGATGAATCCCCTCGCCACAGGGGCAGGTACAGAGGCTGACTGTTCAGTTGGAGGCGTTGTTCAGTTGCTGGAGCGCGAGTTGCCTGGCAGCACTGGCTTCGAGGTTTGCGCGCTCTTCATCGAGGTATCGATAGATGCTTTTCAAGTTGGCGATTTTCTCTTTGATTTCCGCCATTTTCTTTTCAATCAGCGTGGCGCC
>NZ_JAOSHO010001106.1 GCF_025917275.1 Pseudomonas agronomica
AGGCTTGAACCTGCCAATGATCACTCTTGTTAAAGGAGCCACAGCATGAAAACTCTTAACGTTATCCCAGGCCAATTGAGCCTTGCCCAACTGCGTGATGTTTACCAGCATCCGGTGAAGATCACCCTCGACGACAGCGCTTCTGCGCAAATTGAAGCCAGTGTCGCTTGCGTGGAGCAGATCCTCGCCGAGAATCGCACCGCCTACGGCATCAACACCGGCTTCGGCCTGCTGGCCTCGACCCGTATCGCCAGCGAAGATCTGGAAAATCTGCAACGTTCACTAGTACTGTCCCACGCCGCTGGTGTG
>NZ_JAOSHO010001107.1 GCF_025917275.1 Pseudomonas agronomica
TATTGCTCCGGGTCGAGCATGTCACGCCATTCTTCAAGGGTTTTCTGCAACTTTTCCATCGTCCTACCTCGGCAATTGAAAAAGCCCGATCCGACGCTTTTCCGCGGATCGGGCGGCACGTATGATTGCGCCTCGTCAGGCGCCAGTCTGGCAGTCACGTCATGCGCATTCAAATGGATTGTGGCGCATCTACCGCGTCCGGCCCGGGCACAGACGCAGGATCCCCAGTACGGTAGTTCGTCTGCCGCCTGGATCGTTCATTTTCGGGAACACATCGCCATGCAGGTCAGCAAATCGAACAAGCTCGC
>NZ_JAOSHO010001108.1 GCF_025917275.1 Pseudomonas agronomica
CCAAATCCCCCCGCCGCACCAACAACCCAAAAACCTCCCGATCACAACTCCCCATCAACGGATCATCCCGCAAAATCGGGCTGTGGCCTTCCGTCTCATAAGCCAGTTTGAGCGAGTAGAGAGCGACCGTTTCCAGTAGCAATTCCATGGAGTGAAATCCTTTGTGACTGGGTGAGGAGGGTAGAGTTGGGTTGAGGGTTCATGGCTTGGCGAGTGCTAGTCGGAGTATCGGTGTGGGGAGTGACTGTTTTGTGAGCGCTTTGCGCTCAAGCGGGAGCAAGCTCCCTCGCCACGGGGGTTTTTC
>NZ_JAOSHO010001109.1 GCF_025917275.1 Pseudomonas agronomica
GCAGCAATGCTGATATCCCCGCCGGCTTCAATGCTGGCGGAGCTGTTCAGTACGTTTTGAGCCGAAGTACCCGACGCGACTCCGCTGACCAGAAGATTGCCCAGGCTGTAAACATCGGCATAACGGTTGGTAAAGGACGTCGTCCGCAGGCCCATATTCCGCCCGCTGAAGAGCAAACCACGGCTGCCATCCGCAGCCTGCGCGTTAAGCAGGGCCTGGGTTGTAACCGTTAGATCTCTAGAGGCCGCTATAGCCCCATAGTTGCTGACGCCAGCGGCCGTCACGCTTAAATCATTGGCTGA
>NZ_JAOSHO010000111.1 GCF_025917275.1 Pseudomonas agronomica
CCGACCCGTGTCACCACGCAAGCAGCCTTGGCCGCCTGGCGCATCTGCTCGGCCTGCTCCAGGGAGACCGCCAGGGGCTTTTCGCAATACACCGGTTTGCCCGCCGCCAGCGCGGCCATGGCCATCGGGAAGTGCAGGTGGTTGGGAGTGGTGATGGCGACCAGATGAACCTTCGGGTCATCGATCAGCCGTTGCCAGTCGCTGTGGGCCGTTTCGAATCCCCAACTTTGCGCGCACTGGCGGGCACGCTGCGGATCGGCGTCGGCCAGGGCGGCCAATGTCAGGTTCAGGGGAAGGTCGAACACCGCCTTGGCATTGTGGAATGCCAAGGCATGGGCGCGGCCCATGAAGCCGGTGCCAATCAGACCGATGCCGAGTTCACGCATGAGAAGAGCCCTTTGAGTTTTTTATTTTCAGAAGGGCTCTTTATGGAATAAATATTCGCTAATTGCAAATCTTGGAATAAATATTCAATGTGCGAGCACTGAAGATCCCCTGTGGGAGCGAGCTTGCTCGCGATAGCGGTGGATCAGTCAGCACTTGTGTAACTGATGCACCGCTATCGCGAGCAAGCTCGCTCCCACAGGGTCTTTAACAGGGCTCACTGTCAGGAAAGGAACCCACCATCCACATTCAACGCCACACCCGTGGTATAGCTCGACGCATCGCTGGCCAGGTACAGCACCGCGCCGGCCATTTCGCTGGGGTCGGCCACGCGCTTGAGGGGGATTTGCGCCAGGGCGGTCTTCAGGATGGCGTCGTTCTTCACCAGCGCCGAGGCGAACTTGGTGTCGGTCAGGCCCGGCAACAGGGCGTTGCAACGGATGCCGAACTGCGCGCACTCCTTGGCGAAGACCTTGGTCATGTTGATCACCGCGGCCTTGGTCACCGAGTAGATGCCCTGGAAGATGCCCGGCGAGATGCCGTTGATCGACGCGACGTTGATGATGCTGCCGCCGCCGTTTTCGCGCATTAGCTTGCCGGCTTCCACCGACATGAAGAAGTAACCGCGGATGTTTACGTCGACGGTTTTCTGGAACGCGCCCAGGTCGGTGTCCAGCACGTTGCAGAATTGCGGGTTGGTGGCGGCGTTGTTCACCAGGATGTCCAGGCGCCCGAACTGCTCGCGGATACCGGCGAACACCTGGCTGATCTGCTCCATCTCGCCGATGTGGCAGGCGATGGCGGTGGCCTTGCCGCCAGCGGCGATGATCGCGTCGGCGACGTGCTGGCAACCGTCGAGCTTGCGGCTCGAAACGATCACGTGGGCGCCTTGCTGAGCCAGCAGTTTGGCGATGGCTTCGCCGATGCCACGGCTGGCGCCGGAAACGAAGGCGATTTTACCGTCGAGGTCGAACAACTGGGTCTTGGACATGCTGTTTCCTTGTTATAGGTGCGCTCAGAGCGTGGATTTGCCGATGACCTGCAGGCTCATCTGCTCCAGCAGTTTGTTCATCTGAACGAACTGCGCGAAGCGTTTGTCCTGGGTCTGGCCATGGAAGAAGCGGTAGTAGATCTGCTGGACAATACCGGCCAGGCGGAACAGTCCGTAGGTGTAGTAGAAGTCGAAGTTGTCGATGCGGATTCCGGCGCGCTCGGCGTAGTAATCGACGAATTCGCGGCGGGTCAGCATGCCCGGCGCGTGGCTTGGCTGACGGCGCATCAGTTGCACCGGTGCCGGGTCGTTGGCCTCGATCCAGTAGGCCAGGCTGTTGCCCAGGTCCATCAGCGGATCGCCGAGAGTGGTCAGTTCCCAATCCAGCACACCGATGATCTGCATCGGGTTGTCCGGGTCGAGGATGACATTGTCGAAGCGGTAGTCGTTGTGGACGATGCTCGATGTCGGATGATCGGCGGGCATCTTGTCGTTGAGCCAGGCCTTGACCGTCTCCCACTTGGGCGCATCGGGGGTCAGGGCTTTTTCGTAGCGCTCACTCCAGCCACGGATCTGCCGCGCCACGTAGCCTTCGGGTTTGCCCAGGTCGGCCAGGCCGCAGGCGTTGTAGTCGACGCGGTGCAGCTCGACGAGCCGGTCAATGAAGCTCTTGCACAGCGCTTCGGTGCGGGCGGCGTCGAAGCCCAGTTCCGGCGGCAGCTCGGCGCGCAGAATGATGCCTTTGACCCGTTCCATCACGTAGAACTCGGCACCCATCACCGACTCGTCGGTGCAATGCACGTAGGCTTTCGGGCAGTACGGGAAACCTTCGCGCAGTTGATTGAGGATGCGGAACTCACGGCCCATGTCGTGGGCCGACTTGGCCTTGTGGCCGAACGGTGGCCGGCGCAGGACGAACTCCTGTTCGGGGTATTCCAGCAGGTACGTCAGGTTCGACGCGCCACCGGGAAACTGGCTGATCACCGGCGTGCCGGTCAAGCCAGGAATATGGGCCTTGAGGTACGGGTCAATGAGGTTGGCATCGAGTTCTTCACCGTCGCGCACGCGGGTGGACTGATCAGTCACTGCCATGCTTATCCCTTCTGCTTATTTTGGAGGCCATCGATCATTGGCTAATCTAATGGCGAGTGGGAGGCGTCACAAGCACGCCGGGGTCTTATAGGTTAGCGTGTTGCTGGATGATCAGCGGCCTTGATGCATGGCGTCCGTGCGCAGCCGGCGCTTGCGAGCTAAGGTTTGGAGACTGTCGCTTCCAGGGAGCAATCGCGATGGGATGTCCGCAAGTCTGTAGCACCGCGACCCTGCAATGCAGCTTCGGCGCGGCACCGGCGGTGCTCAACGTGCTACCGGTCAATCGCCTGCTGACCGGGGGGATGCCCGCGGCAAATATCATGGATCATATTCCGTTGGTGAACATCACCACGTTCGGCATGTGCCAGAGCCTGGCGAATCCGACTGTGGCCGCGGCCACCGCGGCGGCGTTGGGCGTGTTGACCCCCATGCCATGCATTCCGGCCACCGCGTCCCCTTGGATCCCCGGTGGCGCGCCGACCTTGTTGCTCGGCAACATGCCGGCCATCGACGCCAACAGCACGCTGATGTGTACTTGGGCCGGGGTGATCAAGATCGTCGTGCCGGGTCAGGTGCAGATGTTGATTCCTTGATTGGCAATTTTTGTCGCCGACTGCACGGACCCTGTGGGAGCGAGCTTGCTCGCGATAATGATCTCTTAGTCAATATCATCGCCAACTGACCCACCGCTATCGCGAGCAAGCTCGCTCCCACATGTACTGAGGTGATTGAGGGATTGATGTCACGCCTGCGCCGGATCATTCCAACGCCTGAACCACCAGCGCACCCGGGAGATCGGCTTGCCCTCGGCGTCCAGTGGCCGGCCGTCTTCGGCGTAGGCCTGGGCCGGTTCCAGCAGTTGGCCGTTGAGGTAACGGGCTTCGACTGCCGGATTGCCGTTGGGGTGCAGGCGTCGATAATGGCCGTCACGCACGCCGTCGCGATAGAACTCGGCTTCGGCCAGTTTTCCGTCGGGGAAATAATTGTTCGCCTCACCGTGCAACAACCCGCGGCGGTAACTGGCCTGGCGTTGCAAGCCGCCCTCGGCCGCATAGAAGCTCGCCATGCCTTGTAGTTTGCCTTTCACGAACGGCAACACCGCCGAGACCTTGCCATTGGGATGATACAAAGTGCTGGTGCCTTGCAGCTCACCCTGGCTGTAGTTGAGTGTCGCTTGCGGGCGCTGTGCTTCTTCAATCTGCAACGGGCCGTCGAGCTTGCCATCGACCAGTTGCCCCTTCAGTCGGCTGTCGTCACGTTCCACGTCCAGTTTTTTCGAGGCCATGGCCGCGCTTCCTCAGTTGACCTTCACCAGGCCGCCCTTGATGGTCAGCATGCCGCCGCCGTCCACGGTCTGTTCGGCGGCGGCCTTGTTCACCAGACTGATGCCGGCGTCGTTGGTCAGGGTGGTGCCGGCCTTGTTTTCCAAGGAGGTCCCCGCCTGGTTGCTCAGGGCCGTGCCGGCTTTCTGGCTGATGGACGTGCTGGCCTGGACGGCCAGGTCCGTACCGCTCTTGACTGTGAAGCTGTCGCCGCTTTGCAGGGTAAGGGTGCCGCTGACCTTGATGGTCAGGTTGCCGTCCACCGTCAGGCTGTAGTTGCCGGTGACCTTGTGATCGTAGTTGCCGCCGGTGCTGTGGTTCTGGTTCGAGCCCACGGTGACGGTACGGGTGTCCTTCACGTCGAGGCTGTCGCTGCCGGTCTGGATGGTCACGCTGCGCTTGCCTTTCTCTAGGGTGACGGTTTCGTCGCCGTCCTTCACCGTGCGAGTGCGGGCGTTCTGTACCGTGAGGGTTTCATCGTGGCCGACGGTGGCGGTGGTGTCGTTGAGCACGTTGATGTTGAAGTCCTTTTGCGCCTGGAGAAACACCTCTTCGGCGTCTTTCTTGTCTTCGAAGCGCAACTCGTTGAAACCGCCGCCGCCCTTGGACGAGTTGGTCTTGATTCCGGACTGGGTCTGGTTCGCTGGCAGCGCGTAGGGCAGGGTATTGTCGCCGTTGTAGACGCAACCGGTGACCAAGGGCCGATCCGGGTCGCCGTCGATGAAGGTGACGATGACTTCCTGGCCGATGCGCGGCACGAACTGCATGCCAAAGCCCTTGCCGCTCCAGGGCAAGACCACGCGCACCCAGCAGGAGGAGGTCTCGTCGTTCTTGCCGGTGCGATCCCAGGGAAACTGCAACTTGATCCGGCCATACTCGTCGGTCCAGATTTCCTCACCGGCCTTGCCCACTACCAGTGCGGTCTGGGTGTGCATGCGTGGTTTGGGCGTGATGCGGGCCGGTCGGTAGGCCGTGGCCTTGGGGATCGCTTCGAAGCGGTTGCGGTAGCTGTCATGGCTGGCTTCATGACTGACCGACGTCACTACCCAATCGATGTCCAGCGTCGAATCTTCATGGCCGGCGAGGGTGAACCAATAGCCCGGCACCAGCCAGCGGCAGTCGCTTTCGCCGACAAAGCGTTTCTCCTGGCTGCGCAGGCCGTCCACCCGCTGTTTGGTCAGCGTGTCGCCCTGGGCCTTGGCGGTATAGCTGCCGGGATGTTCGTACATCGAACTCGGCCCGGCCACGGCTTCAGCCTGGCTGAAAAGCGATGTTGTCGGCGTGGTGAATTCATAATCAGTGGCCTGGTAGACTCCGGCCACCGCTTGCAGGCATACCTGCCCTGAGCGGATGCCGTGCAGTTCGCGCTCGCCCAGTTTTTGCCCGAGATAATTCACCGTCGGCCCATTGGGGATGGGTGCGAAGGCGTCGTTGCTGTCGGCCAGTATCAGGGTGTGCTTGCCATCTTCATGGCTGTAGAACCAGAAGATCCCGTCTTCTTCCAGCAGGCGCGACACGAAGGCCAGGTCGGTTTCGCCGTATTGCACGCAGTATTCGCGCGGGGTGTAGCTACCGCTGAGCTTGAGTTGGAAATCGGTGAAACCGTGGGCCTTGAAAATCGTGGTGACGATGTCCGACGTGGCGAGGTTCTGGAATACGCGGTTGTTGCTGGCAAGGCTCAGCCACCAGAGCCACGGCCTGAGCAAAAGTTGATAGCGCTCGGCGGTGGCGTCGGCCGGCAGTTGGCGGATTTCGGCCACCAGCCAATCCAGCGGGCGCAACAGGGCGTCTTTGTGCAGCGTCGTGGTTACGTGGCTGGCGACGGCTGTGGTGAGGTCCAGCGAGGCGCCGTCGTTGATGCCGTTGAGGATGTGCGAGCCCAGCGCGTTGAGGCGTTCTTCGCCGGACAGCGAATCGGGGTACAGCGCCGACAGGGAGGTGGCGGTGAGGGAGAGGGTGGTGCTGCTGTCAGTAGCGCGGGGCATCAGGCATCCTCGGTGTATTAAATACTTTTGGAAAGCCGTCCACCGGCACAGTCCATAAGCACCAATCTACCGGGACGCAGTGGCTCTTCATGTCGATGTCCGTTGCGAGCACTTATGCTTTCTATCTGGAGCTTCATTCAAGATCCGCTGAACTGATTTCGATGAAATAACGCGCTTGCCGAGTTACCTGCAAAGTAGTGATAGGACACCCCCTGTTTGGCACCGTTACAGGGACCGCACATAAGCTGCAGGTTGCACATGTCATGTTCGATCAAAGTGCTCACGGTGATATTGAAATCCGGATCCCCTGGGTGAATCAGTCGGGTATGGGCATTCGGCAAATGGGCGCCGTTGAATTCGAATACTTCGATGTTCTCCCGATGCGTAGCGCTGTCCCAGATTTTAGCCCTGATGATGCCGGTTCCCGGGTCAACGCCATATCGCCCGATATCGGTCAATGCCGTGCTTGGATTGATTTGATACTCAACGATGTAATTCCCCGTGACCTGCTCGATCACATTGTTGTCGTCCAGGGTTATGGTCAGCCGTTGTCTGAGCGGACCTGGCGAGCGGGGCAGAACGACTTGCTGAAACAGGATTCTATTGGGTATTTCTTCTCGAGTCAGGACATGATCCGCCTGCGCCAGATACACCGGCAATACCCTGTTGCACAGACAGCGGAAGGTATCCTCCAAGCCGGCGCCATAGTCTTCTTGCTGGGGGCGGGCAATATCTGCGCCGCGCCAGAAAGTTCGAAAATAATCCCAATGTTCTATCAAGGCCTGGCGAGTTTGATCCCAACTGACCACGAAATTTCGATCGGCGCTGTTCACGGTTGAATTGACTACAGCAACCACTTCCCGAGTTAAGGACATGTTCACTCCCTTCTGACTTGTCTACGGTCTATTCCAACACCCACTCCGCCAACTTCCCCGTCACCTGCGTCATCAACACATTCTCGACATCCCGCGCTCCGGCCGCGCTGCACTTGGCCAACACAGCCTTGACGATTCCTGCATCGAATTCGAATTGCTTGCCAGTCGCGGCCTTGTAGCGGGCACGCAATTTCTCCAACTTCGCCAACACAATCCCTTCCAGCGTCGCTTCATCCAGCGGCCGATACGCCACCACCGTCATGCGCGCCAAAAACGCCGGGCGGAACGCTTGCAACAGCACCTTGTGCAAGGCTTCGTTGAAGGCATCGGTGCCCAATTGCGCGGTCGGCGTGTCCAGCAGCAGTTCGGCGCCGACGTTGCTGGTGGCGAGCATCACCGTGTTCTTGAAGTCCACCACCAAGCCGGTGCCGTCTTCCATCAGGCCTTTGTCGAAAACGTTGTAGAAGGCTTCGAGCACGTCCGGGTGGGCCTTCTCGATTTCATCCAGCAGCACCACCGAATAGGGCTTGCGCCGCACCGCTTCGGTGAGCACGCCGCCGCTGCCATAGCCGACGTAGCCGGGCGGGGCGCCTTTGAGTTGGCTGACGGTGTGGGCCTCCTGGTACTCCGAGAGGTTGATGCTGATCAGGTTGCGTTCGCCGCCGTACAAGGCGTCGGCCAGGGCGTAGGCGGTTTCGGTCTTGCCCACGCCTGTGGGGCCCACCAACAAAAACACGCCGACCGGTTTCTGCGGGTCGGTGAGGCCTGCGCGGTAGGCTTGCAGGCGTTGGGCGATGGTATTCAGCGCGGTGCCCTGGCCCATGACTCGCTGGCCCATGCGTTGGCCGAGGGTGCGCACCGCGTGGGCTTCGTCGGCGAGCATCTTGCCGACCGGGATGCCGGTCCAGCCGGCGATCACCGCGGCGACAGTCTTGCTGTCCACCTGTTCGGGGACCAGCGGATCGTCCTGGCGAATGGCGTCGAGGCCGGCTTCCAGGCGCAACAGTTCGGCGGCCAGGTGGTCGATGCGGTTGTCGATCTCGGTGTCGGCTTTTTCATGGTCAGCGCGTTCACTCAGGGCGAGCAGCTCGCGGCGGGTATCGAGCAGTTCGCGCACGGCTTCGCGCTCTTCGCCCCAGCGGGTTTCCAGTTCGCGGATGGCCTGCACGTTGCTGGTCGATTCGCCTTCCAGCAGGGTGATGCGCTCGCGATGGTCCAGGCCGGTGGCCTGTTCCCGGCGCAGGCGCTCGACTTCGTCCTTGAGGCTGTTCTGCCGGTGGCGCAGGCTTTCCAGCGGCGGCGGTACGTCGTGCTGGCCGAGGGCAACCCGAGCGCAGGCAGTGTCGAGTACGCTGATGGCTTTGTCCGGCAACTGGCGGCCGGAGATGTAGCGGTGGGACAATTTCACCGCCTCGTGGATGGCCGCGTCCAACACTTGCACGCCGTGGTGCTGTTCCAGTTTGCTCGCCACGCCGCGGAGCATTTCAACGGCGGTGAGTTCGTCCGGTTCTTCCACCTGCACCAACTGGAAGCGGCGGGCCAGGGCCGGATCTTTCTCGAAGTATTTCTTGTACTCCAGCCAGGTGGTGGCGGCCAGGGTGCGCAATTCGCCCCGGGCCAAGGCTGGCTTGAGCAGATTGGCCGCGTCGCTGCCACCCTCGGCACCGCCCGCGCCGATCAACGTATGGGCTTCGTCGATGAACAGGATGATCGGTTTTTCTGCGCTGCGTACCGCGTCGATCACGCCCTTGAGGCGTTGCTCAAACTCGCCCTTGACCCCCGCGCCGGCCTGCAACAGGCCGAGGTCCAACACCCGCAGGGTGACTTCCTGCAACGACGGCGGCACATCCCCCGCGGCGATGCGCAGGGCCAGGCCTTCCACCACCGCGGTCTTGCCGACACCCGGCGCGCCCACCAGGATCGGGTTGTTCTGCCGGCGCCGGAGCAGGATGTCGATGCATTGGCGGATCTCGCCGTCGCGGCCGACGATGGGATCGATGCGACCATCCCGCGCGTCGGCGGTCAGGTCCTGGGTGTATTGGTCCAGTACCGGGTCCTGTTTCCGTGGTGCGTCGCCGGGCTTGGCCGGACGCACGCCGCCGACATGCTCACGGGAGCTTTCGGTCCATTCCAACAGATGCGTGCGCAGGGCATCGCGGGGGATGCGCAGCAAGGACGAGGCGCTGTTGAGCAGCAGGCTGCGACGTTCGTCGCGGTCCAGCAGTGCCAACAGCAACAGCCCGGAGCGGATGCTGTCCAGGCCCAGCACGCTGGCCTGGACCACGGCATCTTCCAGCAGGCCGATGGTTTGCGCCGACAGCGCGGGCGTGCGGGTGCTGCCGGATTTGAACAGGTCCAGGGCCTTGTTGGTTTGCGCCGCCACCGCATCCCGCTCAAGACCGAATCGCGGCAACAGGCAGGCGAAGTCACCGCCGTCGATGTCCAGCAACTCCAACAGCAGGTGTTCGATTTCGACGTAGTGGTGGCTGCGTTGCAGGCAACGTTGCGCGGCCCGTTCCAAGGCTCGGCGGTTGTCCGGATTGAGGCGTCCGATCAGGCTGGCCAGTTCCATTTCAGGCGATCTCCGGCTGACGAAGGCGGGTTTCGATCCGTTGCACAGCCAGGCTCGGCTGGCGTTGCAGGCCGCCGTTCCAGTTCAACCGTGGCGCTGCCTGGCGGCCCAGATGCAGCGGGGTTGCACCACGGACCAGCAACACCAGGGTGCAATCCAGGTCAGGGCCGAAATACAGCGCATAAAGGCTGGCGAGCAACGGATGGGTTTCGCCGTTGGGCAGCAAGCCGCTGGCCTGGGTCGCGCTCAGCGGCCCCAGCGTCAGGCGCACGCCGGCGTGTTCGTCCCAGACGCGGGTGCCGGCCACTGCGTTGCGGCCCAGGCGCAGGTTGCGTCCGCCCGGTTGCAAGCGGCTGCGGCTGGCCGGGGGAATTTCACGCCAGCCACCTTCATAGGCGTTCAGCTCCACCGGCAAGCTGAACTGCTCACGGACAATCGCCGCAAACCCGGCCAGGGAGCGCCGACCGTCGGCATACAGCGCGGTGCAGGCCAGCACCGCCGAGTCGGGCGCGGCCTGGCGTTCCTGCAAGGCCTTGGGCAGCAGGCCGCTCAGCGCGCGCATTTGCGCCTGCACGGCGGACGCGCCTGGGGTCGTGAACCCCAGGGCGATGCGGTGTTTGCGCATCACTTTGTAGAGCAGGCTGAGCAGGCGGTGCTGGAACAGGTCGAGGAATTCCGCCGGGGCATGATCTTTCGCCCGCGCCCGTTGTTGCAGCCATTCCTGGTAGGCGTAGGGCAGCGGGCCGTCGGGACCACCGAGGCCAAAGATTGGCGTGGCCAGGGTTGGCGGCAAGCCGGGTTCCTGGCACAGGCTTTCGATTTCGCTGGCAGCGAACAGTGGCGTCAGGGGGCCGCGCAGGCGCAACGCCTCAGCGTGCGGCGCGGTGCCGCTGCCCAGGGACTCGGCCTGGGGATTTTCGCGTTCGAGCAGCAACAAGGCCTGGAGCCATTCGAAGCGTTGCGGATCGCGTCGCAGTCGTTCGCTGAGGTTCAGAGCGCCAGGGGTTTGCCGGCTTGGGGTTGCCATGTTTTCACCTCCTTGTCGGACTGGACCAGCACGGTGCGCACGAAGCGATTGGCGGTGGCGTAGAGGGAAAAGAACTGCGCCAGCACGCCGGAGAGCAACACGGCGCTACTGCCGACGAAGTGGTGTGGGTCCAGTTGCAGGCGCACCTCCAGACCATTGCGCCAGCCGCGCCAGGCGTCTTCGCCGAGATGGGCGATGACGCGCTCGCAACCCAGTCCCGATACGCCTGCGATCTGGCGACGGGCGCTGGCCTCGTCCCGCAGGTTGTGCAATTCGAGAATCTCACGCAACGCGTCCAGCGCCTGGGGACCTTCCACCAGCGACAGGTGGTTGAGGGTCAATTGCGACACCAGCCGCCAGCGTGACTCCCCGCCCAGGCGTGGCAGGCTCTGTGGGGTCGGCGGGTTGCGCAGGCGGGCCCAGGCCACCGGCCCCGGGCGCTCGAAACCCAGTGGCGTGCCGGCCGGCAGGCTTTGGGCCAAGTGCCGGTTGGTGCACAGCAGTTCGGCGGTAAGGCTGTAATCCTGGGATTCGGCCAATGGGTCAAACCGGGTATCCACCAGGCTGACCATCAGGTCGGTGCCCAGCCGGTTCGGGGTCATGCCGCTGACCCGTCGAGCATGCCAATAACAGGGCTCGTCGCTGCCATGTTGGCTGCCGTAGTAGGCCGGGACTTTGCGTACCCCCTGGCCGGTCATGGCGCGCATGCCTCGGATGCTGTGGATCTCCACACTGTTTTCCCGATGACTGTCGGCCACCAGCCGATACTCACTGCGGGTGCCGTCCGGGCGCAGGGGTTCGGAGGTGCGGGGAAACAGGTTGATCACCGGCGCGCAGCCCAGGGTTATGTCGCTGGCCTGGAGCGGCAAGCGGCTGGTT
Organism: Pseudomonas agronomica; assembly: GCF_025917275.1. Classification (GTDB taxonomy): domain Bacteria; phylum Pseudomonadota; class Gammaproteobacteria; order Pseudomonadales; family Pseudomonadaceae; genus Aquipseudomonas; species Aquipseudomonas agronomica. Next base: position 11,128 of record NZ_JAOSHO010000111.1, read on the forward strand.
GGCGCCCGGTCGAACACGATGTAGAGATATAAAGAAGCGTTGTCGCTGTTGGCGCCGGCCAGCGGCAGGTCGAAAAAGCCGAATTTGTCCGGAAAGGCGAAATACTCCGCCAACAGGCGCATGCCGGGATGCACGCCGTCCTCGTCTGGCAGCAAGGCTTGGTCGCTGGCGAAACCGACGATCTGCGGCAAACCCGCCAACGGTTCCGGCACGCTGCCCGGCGCGCCGGCCAGGACCTTGATGGCGTGTGCGCCAAGCAAATCGTAGAGCCCGGCGTTGATCATCGGTGATGCCGCCAAGTGAACCCGCAGCGAGTCGATGCCCAGGGTCGACCATTGGCTTTTTCCCAGGCAACGCAGTTCCAGGCGCAAGGCCGAGCGCGCCTGCACCACTCCTGTCAGCGCCTGGGCCTCGTCGCTGCCCAGCAACAAGGCTTCGCTGACTTGCAGTGGCCACAGATGCACAGCGGCGGTGGTGCGCAAATGAATGCTCTGGCCTTTGTCTGTGGTGACGAACAAGGGTGTGTCGCGGGGCAGCGGATAGCCCTCGTTCAAGTTGCCTTTGCTCGGGTCAGGCTCGAACTGCACGATGGCGCACGACGGCAAGGGCCGCATGGCCAGCGGATAAAGCTGTTCGAGCAGGGCATCACTGAATTCGGCGTAGTCGTCGTCCAACCGACGCTGCAAGCGTGCGGCCAACAGTGCGAACCCTTCCAGCAGGCGTTCGACATGGGGATCGGGGCACTCACCCGGAGACAGTTCCAGGCGTCGGGCGACCTTGGGGTAACGCTCGGCGAACAGGCTTCCGGCATGGCGCAACCAAGTCAATTCACGCTGGTAATAATCCAACAGTTGCGGGTCAATCGAGTCGCTCATGGCGCACCTCCAAGCCGTCGCCGGCGTGCTCGATCACAAACGCCACGGGCCATGGGTGCGGGTCGCCACGCAGCTCGCCCAACAGGCGTATGCACAGTTGCTGCGGATGGCCCGGCACCGGGCAGACGTCGACCTCGCCCAGGCGCAGGCGCGGTTCGAAGTGAGCGATGGCCTGGCGAATTTCCCGAGTCAGTTGACGTCGGTCATCGCTGCGCTGCTGTTGCAGCGCGGTCCAGTCGGCGATGCCATAGTCCAGGATACTTGGTGGTTCGGTCAGCGCCCGAGAGCCGCGCCGGGTATTGAACAGGCGTGACAGTTCGGCATGCACCGAATCCTGCAACGCCTGTCGATCGAATACCCGCCCGGTATCGTCTGCCGGGCTTGCCAAGCGTTCGAACAGGGGCGGGCGCAGCCCGAAGCCAGCCATGGCGCGGCGTCCTTACTTGGTCATTTTGTTGGCGGCCAGGTCCCAGGTCGTGCCGGCCGTGCCTTCCTTGGTGCCGTCGTCTTTCTGTGCGGTGAGCTCCCATTTGATCTTGGTGAAATTCAGCGACAGGGTTTCCACCGGTTTGCCGCCGGTGCCGCCGCTGACACTGACATTGGATAGCACGACGTTGGTCAGGGTGTAGATGATGAACGGCATGAGCTTGCCGCTGCCCTCGGCGGCGTTGCGGCCGATGGTGATGACGGCTTGTGGGATCGGTTTGCCCGCACAGCAATACTCGTTGAGCGAAGGGGTGGAGCTGTCGACGAATTTGGTCAGGGTGAATTCGCCGATGTGCGGCCGGCCAGAGGTGCGCTCCGAGTTGCTGACGTCGTTGGTGACCTGCATGGCCACGTTATGGCTGTAGGACATGACTTCGATCTTGTCCGTGAAACCCTCCAGCAGGCTGTCGCCCTTGATGTCGCCGCCGAGGTCGAGAATGATTGCATCCATTGTTTGGAACTCCTGAAGAAGACGAAATGGGTGGTGCCCGATACCGATCCGTTAAAGACGAACGCCGAACCCGTGGCGAGGGAGC
>NZ_JAOSHO010001110.1 GCF_025917275.1 Pseudomonas agronomica
GCGCTGCTGAGTCGGCTGGATCGTTGTCCGGCGGGTTTGGGGTTGCTTTGAACATGATGAAACTCCGATGCGTTTGATGGAGCCATTACCCTCTCGCTACCAAACGGAGGGTGGTGGCCATACGAAGGTTGGTAGACCGGGCATCGGAGCCGGCGTCTCCGAAGAGACCCTGCGCAGGGCCACCATAAAGCGAAGCGCATTTCTGCACTTGCGAGAGGTGACGCTATGCACCGAAAGCCCGGGCTACCAAACCCGATCGCTGATATTCAGCGACCGAGCAACAGTAAAGCCCACCCTCAAGG
>NZ_JAOSHO010001111.1 GCF_025917275.1 Pseudomonas agronomica
GGCCTAGTCTGTGCTCACCGCTGCCCATCAGCGGTCGGGTTTAGCAGCTCGGAGTCACGTTAGGCGCATGGCAACTGCCATTCAGTGCGGGCATTTTTATGCTCGAATTCTTATGGCGGCTGTGCGCAGGGCATCCTCGGGTGCGCCGGTTTCCTAACGTACCGGTCTGCTAACCTGCGCGCGGCTGCCACCTATCGTTTAGCAGCGAACGTGGCGGCTCTCACTTACGTTAGGAGCATTCCATGGACAAACTCGTCCCAGACCCACCAACCCTGCACCTGGACATCGCTGCCGACGCCA
>NZ_JAOSHO010001112.1 GCF_025917275.1 Pseudomonas agronomica
GGCCCATGCGCGGGTTCTCGAAGATCACCAGGTGCTGGTGTTCGGTGCGCACTTCGTGCAGCAACTTGTCCATGCGAAAACGCTGGCCATAGCCTTCGTAGAGGGTTTCCAGGTAATCGCCGGTCGGGGTGGTCGTCATGGTCAAGTGCTCCAATCAATACGCGGTGGGCCAATGAGGCTCGCAAAGGCGCGCATTCTACGACGCTGGAGATGACAGGTCGAACCTCAACTGTCTGACGACGCAACGCAGCCGAGGGAGCTTGCTCCCGCTGGCCTCTGGAGCTGCCGAGCGAAGCGA
>NZ_JAOSHO010001113.1 GCF_025917275.1 Pseudomonas agronomica
GGGGTGTTCACGCGCCAGGCCTGGGAGGGCCAGGTGCGCCAGGCCATCGACGACATCGCCCAGGCGCGGCGTGAGGAAATCGATTGGGTGCTCAGCGACAAACCCGGCAAGGTCGATCCCCGGTTGACGCCGGACGAGCTGAAGGCGCGCCTGACCGAACGCTATTTCCAGGACTACGCCAGCGCCTGGCTGGTGTTTCTCAACAGCCTGCGCGCCCGTCAAGCGAAAAACCTGGACGGGGTGATCGAGCAACTGACGCTGATGAGCGACGTGCGTCAGTCGCCGCTGATCGCGTTG
>NZ_JAOSHO010001114.1 GCF_025917275.1 Pseudomonas agronomica
AATTCAGGGCCATGGGTTGGGGCAACTGCTGCTGGCGGTGAGCGGCTCGCCATGGCACGCCGAGGAGTTGCGCCAGCGGGCGGGCAATTGGGCACAACAGGCGGAGGTGCTGGGTTATGTGGTTTGATCGGTTATTGCAGGGTTTCATCGACACCTTCCTGATGGTCGGCGTGTCGTCATTGATCGCTTTGCTGGCGGGTATTCCGTTGGCGGTGATTCTCGTCACGAGCAGCAAGGGTGGGATTTATGAAGCACCCGCCTTGAACAAGGCATTGGGCGCGTTCGTGAACCTGTTC
>NZ_JAOSHO010001115.1 GCF_025917275.1 Pseudomonas agronomica
GACATCAACGCCGGCAGCCTGCGCTGCCACAAAAACGCGCCCACCGGCGCCAGCAAAACGCTGCGGCAAAAGTGCCCCGGCTGGCGTTGCAAGGCGTGCAGCACCAGCAAGGCGTTCACGCCGACCGCCATGATCGCGCTGCCCCGCACCGTCGTCGCCAGCAATGCTTCGGCGTAGGCCGCAAGGTCTTCGCAAGGTGCCTGCGGGTTATTGCCGAAGCCGGGCAGTTCCAGGGGCACCACGTCGTAGCGGTGGAAGTGCGGCAAGGCGTCATCCCACCAATCGGCGGCGCT
>NZ_JAOSHO010001116.1 GCF_025917275.1 Pseudomonas agronomica
TAGAAATGCACCTTCACCCGGCCGAACTGGTCGGTCCAGATTTCCTCGCCCTTGGGCCCGACCACCAGCGCAGTCTGCGGCCCCTTGACGATGGGCCGGTGGGTGATCGCCATGGGGCGAAAGCTTTGCTGGGCGTCGATGCAGGTCAGGCTGCTTTCGAACTGCGCCGACGGCGCGCCGACACCGGATTCACCGCTTTCCTGGGACAGGTAATAGCGCGCGCCGACGATCAGGTATTCGCGGTTCTGGTCCTGGCGACTGAAGCCGGTGAGGCTGAACAGATGCCCCGA
>NZ_JAOSHO010001117.1 GCF_025917275.1 Pseudomonas agronomica
AGGCCGCGCCTATAAGGTCGGGAAATTCCCCTTCACCGCCAACAGCCGGGCGAAGATCAATCATGAGACCGAGGGGTTCGCCAAGGTCCTGGCCGATGAACACACCGACGAAATTCTCGGCGTCCACCTGGTCGGACCGAGTGTCAGCGAAATGATCGGCGAGTATTGCGTGGCCATGGAATTCGGCGCCTCGGCCGAAGACATCGCGTTGATTTGCCACCCCCACCCCACTCGCTCTGAGGCGTTGCGCCAAGCGGCCATGAATGTGGAGGGGATGGCG
>NZ_JAOSHO010001118.1 GCF_025917275.1 Pseudomonas agronomica
GGTGGTGAACGGGTCCAGGGCAACGTCAGTGATCACGCCCAGCTCGGGGAAACGCTCGCGCAGGGCACGGGTCGCGCGCTGGGCGATGCCCTCGGGATTCCAGGCTTCGGCGGCGTCCAGGGACTTGAGTCCAGCCGGCGTGACCGGAAACAGCGCCAACGCCGGAATCCCCAGCTCGACCCATTCGGCTGCGGCTTCAAGCAGCAGGTCGATGGTCAAGCGTTCCACGCCGGGCATCGAAGCCACCGCTTCACGACGATTCTCCCCGTCCAGCACGAA
>NZ_JAOSHO010001119.1 GCF_025917275.1 Pseudomonas agronomica
CAGCGAAGCCCAGGTGCAACTATTGTTAGAGGCACTGGCAGAGTGTTTTGTCCAACTGGGACCGGAGCCAAGCCATGCGTGATCGACTGATATTGCTGCCCGGTTGGGGCTTGGGCGTTTCGCCCCTTGAACCTCTCGCCGCGGCGCTGCAAGGGCTGGACGAACATCTGCAGGTGGAAATCGAGCCCTTGCCGGCGCTGACTTCGAGCAATCTGACGGAATGGCTTGATGAGCTGGATGACTCGTTGCCCCAAGACGCATGGCTGGGAGGTTGGTCTC
>NZ_JAOSHO010000112.1 GCF_025917275.1 Pseudomonas agronomica
CATCGCCAGCGCGCCATTGGTGGCGGCCGGCGGGACCACGGCGGTTGATGTCGTGAGGATGGAAAGCCTGGCTGCCCGTGCGGGAATTGGCAGTGATCTGCCCAATGACTCGGACCGGCAATTGGCATTGTTGCGCTTTGCCAGTGATGCAGGCGTCACCGCATCGACGTTCAAGATGTCGGCCATGGAAGCCGCCGAAATGCTACTTGGCTGGCGTACTTCCATGAAGCTGAGCGCCGAGAAAACCTTTGACCTGGCGGACGCAACCAACCACCTAGGCAAGCTCTCCGGCGGTGCGAAAGCCAGTGAGATCGGCACCGTATTGCAGCGTGACGGCGCGGCCGCGACCTTGGCAGGTTTGCAACCAGCGCAAGCCGCGGCGTTGACGGCAGCATTGCTCAACACGGGCTCGCAACAAGCTGAAGCCGGCGCCGCGCTGGATAGTTTCGCGACGGCGTTGGGCAAGGGCGATCAGGGCTCCGCGACCGAACAGGCCGCGTGGAAGCAGTTGGGGCTGGGCCCCAGGGAAGTGGCGAATGGGCTGCGTGACAAGGACGCTGCGCCCGGTACGGTGATGTCGGTATTGGCGGCCTTGAATGCGCAGCCTGCCGAGCAGCGCCCGAACCTTGCCGCTTCGTTGTTTGGCGTGGGCGACCAGGCGGTGCTGCGCATGGCGCAGAAGCTTGATGATGTGAATGCTGCGTTCTGGCAGGTGAAAGACCCGGCCCAGTACGCCACGTCGCAATTGGGTGACAAGGGCTCGGTGAGGCAGGACGCGTTGGCGTTGTCGAACACCCAGCAAGGTCGATGGAATGTCTTCAACGCCAGCAATGAGCGTGTGTCAGTGGCCGCAGGCAATGCCGTGGCGCCCGTGGTGGACAGCTCGCTGCAATGGTTGGGTTCGCTGAACAACGGCATGAGCGAGATGGCCGAAACCTCACCTAAAGCCGCTGCCGCCATTGTGCTGGTGGGAGCGGCGCTCAAACCACTGGTGGGAGCGCTGCTCAAGGCCCTCACGGATGAATTGAGCAACCGAGCGGCCAAGCGAATATTGGCGCCGGCGAGCGCTGCGAAAGCCGAGATTGGCGTGAGCGCTGGCCGCTCTCTGCTAGGAGCGACCAGTTCATTGCGTACGGTGACTCGTTTCATGCCCAAAGCGATGGTTTTAGGTGCCGCCCCTGAGGTCGTCGGGGGCGCGATCGATGGCGACGCTCGAATGGTTGGCGAGGGACTGGGTGCCGCTGGCGGCGGCTGGGCGGGGGCGTCGGCAGGCGCCACGGCGGGTGCGACGATGGGTAGCTTTTTCGGGCCGGGCATCGGCACGGCCATTGGTGGGGCGCTCGGCGCGCTTGTTGGCGGCCTGGCGGGAAGCTGGATGGGCGGGGAGGCGGGGTCCTGGCTGGGTGACAAGCTCGCCACGCCCGTTGACAAGCTCACCGCCCCGGAGCAGGTCGGCAAAGACCTGACCGGCACCCAGGCGAGCAGTCAACAAAATGCCTTGACCGCGAACATCTACATCAATGGCCAGGATCAGGCCAGTGCCGCCCAGTTGGCGAACCTGGTTGTGCAACAGATCACCAGCCAATTCCAACTCATGCCCAACTCGCTCGCCATGCGCAGTGACGCGGCCCTGACCGACGGAGGTACGTGATGCGTCAACAAATGGCCTTGGGCAGTTTCATTTTCGGCCTCTCCCGAAATTTCGCTTACCACTCGCTGGTTCGCACCTCGGACGGTGGCTGGAAAAACATCGACATCCTCACCAGCAAACCCAAGTCCAGCCAGGTCGGCCAGGGCCTCCAAGGCCTGACGATCACCGGCAAATCGATGTACGCGACCGCCATGGATCGTCTCGACGAGTTGCGAGCGCTGCAAGCCCTGCGCATCCCTTTGCCGTTGGTCGATGGCATCGGTCGCAACTGGGGCTTGTGGCAGATCAACAAGGTTTCGGAAACCCAGACCGAGATCATCGACGATGGCACGGCCATGGTGGTCGGCTGGGTGATTGAACTGACGGAGTTCGCCAATGCGTAGGGTTCGAAGTATCGCCGGTGATTCGGTGAATCTGTTGCTGTACCGCGAGCTTGAGCGCTGTGACGACCTCGTCGAGGAGGCGCTCTGGCTGCTCAATCCGGGGTTGGCGGAATGGGGCCCGGTATTGCCGGCGGGCGTATGGGTGGTCCTGCCGGAAGTGGACCCGAAGCCTGTGGCATCACCACCGGTTTCGGCCTGGGATTAAGGAGGCGACATGTCATTGGGTTTCACACCTGCGGTGGAAATTTATGGCGCGAACGCCGCGCTGCTCAACGAACGCCTGCTCAAGTGGGAGCATGTCGACGCGGCGGGGATCGAGTCCGATCAACTGACGCTCACCATCAGCCTGGACGGTTTGGAAGGGTTGCCCAGCCTGGGCGGCAAGATTGGCCTGCGGGTCGGTTATCTGGAGTCGGGTCTGGTGGATAAAGGCGAGTTCGTCATCACCCGGCGCACGCCGTTCCTGTTTCCCCTGCAACTCGTGCTGGCGGCCATGGCTGCGCCGTTCAGTGCCGCAGACCAGACCGGCTTCAAGCAACGCCGATCCGTCAGCCATGGCCCGACGACCCTGGGTGCGCTGTTTCGTCAGCTGACTTCCCGGCACGGGTTTTCCCCCCGGGTGGCGCCGGACCTGTCGTTGATCAAAATCGAGCACATCGACCAGACCAACGAAACCGACATGGGGTTTCTGACGCGCCTGGCTCACCGTTATGACGCGGTCGCCAAACCCGTCAACGAGCTGTATGTGCTGGCCCGGCGCGGCCAGGCGAAGTCGTTGTCGGGGAAGGTCCTGCCCGAGACGAAACTGTCGGTGACGACCAACAATCGCCCGGGCGACCAAGCCTTCATTTCGGCCAAGTTTGATGAAACCGCCCGAGCCAAGTACCAGGGCTGCAAGACCCGTTGGTGGGATGCGGCGGCCGGCAAGCTGCAGGTCGAGGAGAGCGGCATCGCGCCGTTCAAGACCCTGCGCCAGCGCTTCCAGAGCGCCGACGACGCCCGCGCCGCCGCTGAAGGAGAGGTGCGCCGGATGGAGCGCGAAGCGCTCAAGGTGGACATCGAGTGCCCTGGCAACCCTGGGCTGTCCGCCGAGGGCATCGTATTGCTGGACCCCTCCTGGCCGGATTTCATGCGCGGTCGCTGGTCGATCGACAAGGTCACCGCCAGTGGCGACCGGGAAAAAAGCTATCGCTGCTTGATTCATGCAACCCGCCTGGATACCAAGGCCTGACCCCAATCCCCTGTGGGGAGCGGGCTTGTTCGCGATAGCGATATGACATTCGACATCTCCATTGCCTGACACACCGCGAGTCCCCCCGTTGGCCGGCATTTCAATAACGTGTTTTCGATGACCTGAACATGGACCTTACGCAACAGCAACTCCTCAAGATCATGCCGAACGCCCGCCCCCAAGCGGGCGTTTTTATTTCCGCGTTGAACGCTGCCATGTCCCACCATCACATCGACACACCCAAGCGCATGGCCGCATTCCTGGCCCAGGTCGGTCATGAGTCCGGACAATTGCGTTACGTGCGGGAGCTGGGCAGCGAGCAATACCTGAGCAAATACGACACCGGAACCCTGGCCGTTCGCCTGGGCAACTCGCCCCAGGCCGACGGCGACGGCCAGAAATATCGCGGCCGGGGGTTGATCCAGATTACCGGCCACGACAATTACCTGAGTTGCAGCCTGGGATTGTTTGGTGATGAGCGCCTGCTTGCCTTGCCCGAACTGCTGGAGCAACCGCAATGGGCCGCGGAGTCGGCCGCGTGGTTCTGGGAGCAGAATGGCTTGAACGAACTGGCCGACCGTGATCAGTTCGGCAACATCACGCGACGCATCAATGGTGGTTTGAACGGGTTGCAGGATCGTTTGCAATTCTGGGCAAGGGCGAGGGAGGTGTTATGCCAACCTTCGGCCTGATGCCTTTTTCCTTCCGCTTGCTTGGTATCGCGATGTTGCTGATGCTGTTGATCGGTGGTCCGGCGATGTTGGCCTGGCGGTTTCAGGATTGGCGGTACGGCAGGCAGCTGGCACAGTTGGCGCAGTCGCAGTCCGAGACGCTGAACCAGATTACCCAGGCATCCGCGATCCAGCAAAAGGCCGAGCAGGAAAAACGCCTCGCCTTGGAGCAACAACTCTCCGCCAGCGAACAAACCCACTACCGAGCCCTGAGCGATGCCCAACGTGACCAGGATCGCCTGCGCGATCGCCTTGCTACTGCCGATGTCCGGCTGTCAGTCCTCCTCGACGCCGACGATGTTGCCGCCGGTTGTGCAGTGCCTGCCGCCCCCGGCACCGGCGGCCTGGATCATGGCGCCCCACGCGCCCGACTTGACCCGGCGCATGCTCGACGAATTATCGCCATCACCGACGAGGGCGACCGTGGATTGATCGCCTTGCAGGCTTGCCAGGCCTATGTCAGGGCGCTGCGCCAGTAATCCGCCGAGCCTTGCAAGCTTCGAATGCTCGTGTACGGTAGGCGCCAAACGCGTCGAATCAGGAGAGCATCATGGATGAGATTACCGAGCTGGCCGCTGAACTGGGCAGGCGCTTGCAGTTGCTCAATGCCCATGTCACCACCGCCGAATCCTGCACTGGTGGCGGGATTGCCGAGGCGATCACCCGGATACCGGGAAGCTCGGCCTGGTTCGAGGCCGGTTTCGTCACTTATTCGAATCGCCAGAAGACCCAGCAGTTGAGTGTGCCCGACGAGTTGTTCGAGAAGGTGGGCGCGGTCAGTCGCGAGGTGGTAGAGGCCATGGTGCGGGGCGCCCAGCAGAAAAGCCTGGCGCGTTTCGCCGTGGCGGTCAGCGGCGTGGCCGGGCCGGATGGCGGCTCGCCGAACAAGCCGGTGGGCACTGTGTGGCTCGCCTGGGGCGTTGGTGAAGCGGTGTTCAGCGAGCAGAAGTTCTTTCCAGGCAACCGCGACGAGGTCCGCCGACAAACGGTGAAGGCCGCGCTAGACGGGCTGTTACAACATGCCGCCGCAGAAATCTCAAATCAGGGGTAGGCGATCCCCGATCGCTGTGGAATAATACTGGCTACTTATACAGGTGTTGGCCGTCAGGCCTTATTGATTACGTGAGGACTTTAATGGACGACAACAAGAAGAAAGCCTTGGCTGCGGCCTTGGGTCAGATCGAACGTCAATTCGGCAAGGGTGCCGTAATGCGTATGGGCGATCAGGACCGTCAGGCTATTCCTTCCATCTCCACCGGCTCCCTGGGCCTGGACATCGCGCTTGGCATCGGCGGCTTGCCAAAAGGTCGTATTGTTGAAATCTACGGTCCTGAATCCTCCGGTAAAACCACGCTGACCCTGTCCGTGATTGCCCAGGCCCAAAAAGCCGGCGCGACCTGCGCCTTCGTCGACGCCGAACACGCCCTGGACCCTGAGTACGCCGGCAAGCTGGGCGTCAACGTCGATGACCTGCTGGTTTCCCAGCCGGACACCGGCGAGCAGGCCCTGGAAATTACCGACATGCTGGTGCGTTCCAACGCGGTAGACGTGATCATCGTCGACTCCGTGGCAGCACTGGTGCCAAAAGCGGAAATCGAAGGTGAAATGGGCGACATGCACGTGGGCCTCCAGGCTCGCCTGATGTCCCAGGCGCTGCGCAAGATCACCGGTAACATCAAGAACGCCAATTGCCTGGTGATCTTCATCAACCAGATCCGTATGAAAATTGGCGTGATGTTTGGCAGCCCTGAAACCACCACCGGTGGTAACGCGCTGAAGTTCTACGCCTCGGTTCGCCTGGACATCCGCCGCACTGGCGCGGTGAAAGAAGGCGATGAGGTTGTCGGCAGCGAAACCCGCGTCAAGGTCGTGAAGAACAAGGTGGCATCGCCGTTCCGCCAGGCTGAATTCCAGATCTTGTACGGCAAGGGCATCTACCTCAATGGCGAGATGATCGACCTGGGTGTGTTGCATGGTTTCGTCGAGAAATCCGGCGCCTGGTATGCCTACAACGGCACCAAGATCGGCCAGGGCAAGGCCAACTCGGCCAAGTTCCTGGCGGACAATCCGGAAGTGGCGGCGGCCCTCGAGAAGCAATTGCGCGACAAGTTGTTGAGCCCGGTTGCAGACGTCAAGTCCGTGGCCAATCGCGAGACTGCCGACGACTTGGCTGACGCTGACATCTGATCGATCCGATGACCGCCGTACTCGATACTCTCGTCGCGGTGCGGCGAACCGCAATGGACCTGCTCGCAAGGCGCGAGCATGGTCGAGTCGAGCTGACGCGTAAGCTGCGTCAGCGCGGCGCTCCCGACGAGCTGATTGATACCGCCCTTGACCGTTTGACGGAAGAAGGGCTGTTGTCGGAAGCGCGGTACCTCGAGAGCTTTGTCTCTTATCGTGCTCGCTCTGGCTACGGTCCGATGCGAATTCGCGAAGAACTTGGGCAACGTGGCTTGCAACGCCCGGATATTGAACTTGCTTTGCGCGAAAGTGGTATCGATTGGCAGGAACAGCTAATGAATACTTGGCGCCGCAAATTTTCTGGTCATCTGCCGATCGACGCCAGGGAGCGAGCCAAGCAAGGTCGATTCCTGGCGTATCGAGGATATTCCATGGAAATGATCAACCGCTTGTTCAGCGGTCGAGGCATGGATGATTGATAAAAAACGGCCCGCTATTTCGATAGCGGGCCGTTTTTTTATGGGCCTTAAGTGGCCTTGATCGGTTCCCAGGTGAGAGGGTGGGCTTCGGTGGCAGGTTTAGCCCAGTTTTCCGGTAGGTTGATAAAGTCGACCAGCTCCCTCAGGCGACCGTGATCACGGGCGTTGAACGTAAAAGCCAATCGCGTCAGATGACTGAAAGGCGCTTCTTCCGGCTCCTCGCCGCTGTAGGCATGTTGATGGAAACAGTCATTCAGGCAGAGATCCGCAAATTGGACCTGCATCTGCTGTAGCGCCTGTTCGCTGAGCTCATGATTCATGCGAATCACAAACTGATGCTTGAGCCAGCGGCTGGAATGAAAGTTGCGATAGAACTGGTTGATTTTCTCTACGGCTTCCTCGGCGCTATACACCAGGCGCATCAACTTCATGTCGGTCGGCAGGATGTAACGGTTTTCCTCCAGCTGTTCACGGATGAAATCCAGGGCGCTCTGCCAGAACCTGCCACCGGGCGCGTCCAGCAGCACCACCGGCACTAATGGGCTCTTGCCGGTTTGCACCAGCGTCAGCACCTCTAGCGCTTCGTCCAGGGTGCCGAAGCCTCCCGGACAGAGCACCAGTGCGTCGGCTTCCTTGACGAAAAAAAGCTTGCGAGTGAAGAAGAAGTGGAACGGCAGCAGGTTCTGCGTGCCCTCGACGGTCGGGTTCGCATGCTGTTCGAAGGGCAGGGTGATGTTGAATCCCAGGCTATGCTCCCGGCCCGCGCCCTCATGGGCCGCGGCCATGATGCCGCCGCCGGCACCAGTGATGACCATCATGTCCGAGCGAGCCAGCGCCGCGCCCAGTTCGCGTGCCAGCCCGTAGAGCGGATGCTCGATGGGCGTTCGGGCCGAGCCAAAGACCGTGACCTTGCGGCGACCCTTGAATTGTTCAAGCGTGCGAAACGCGTGCTCCAGTTCCCGCAGGGCCTGGAGCGTGATCTTGGCGTTCCAGCGGTTGTGATCTTCTTGGGCCATGCGCAGCACGGTCAGGATCATGTCGCGGTAGATGGGGAGGTTGGGGCTGTTGGGCGATACCAGGTTGAGTTGCTCTTCGACCTTGCGGGTGAGGTCGTGGCCATGGTTTTCAAAATGACGGCTGAGCAGGTCATTCGGTTTGTACGGCATTCAGCTTCTCCTTCTGAACAGAACCCCCGGCCTTGACGAGAGATTCGTCAGGGCCACGACACCTCCTGTGCCGTTGTCAGTCCGGGCGCGTGCCCGGGCGTTAACCTGGCTCGACGCAATTTGCAGCAAGGCGGCCAAGCGATCCAATGGGTCCTGCTGTTTCCCTTGGATGAAAAAACAATCATGCGTCACGTATTGGCGAGGGCAGCCTCTGTCTGCCCGGAATCAGGCGATACGTTGAATTTAGTCCGTTGCTGATCATGGCGCTCGAATGTGAACGTTTGCAACTCTGCTCCAATGGTCCTGAGGGGCTCCCCTATCGCGATCTTCAGAACTCTCCCCGAATATCGTACCGCTCGTCAGGTCGCCGACTGGGTGCGTGCCGCTCTGATTTACTCAATAACAAGCGTGTCAACGCAGTTCGACGTCCAGGGCTGGGCGTCCGCGCGATGGAATGAGGCATTGGATGGGCAGGGAGGCGGAAGAGATGACCAGAGTGACTCTGGAGCTCGACAGGCAGTTGTACCTGACGCTGTTGGAAGCGGCCCAAGCCAATCGGGTAAGCCTCGAAGAAGAGTGCTGCCGTCGATTGGAAGGCCGGGAGTGGCGCTCGCGCTATTTGCAGGCGCTGGTGGCAGAGCTGCGCGCCGACGAAGAGCAGCGGCGCGCACGTACGGGCTGATTACTTCTTGGTCTTGGCCGCTTTCGGGCAATCCGATTCCTGGAAGCGTTCGGTAGCGACCGGACGGTTGGTTTTCACTTCAGTGAACTCGTAACGCATGGTCGCGCCCTTGGCCATCAGCTTGCGGAATCCCGGATTGGTGCACACCGTGGAACCCAGTTGGAAATAGACCGCCTTGGGATCTGCGCGCATTTTCTGGGCATGGCTGCTTTGCACGCTGAGGTGATTGATCAGCTCGGTGCCTTCAACGGTATAACCTTGGTCGAGAATGTCTTCGTTGATCGCCCGCGGCGTACCGACACTGCTTTCCTTGGCGACGTTCTGCAGCATCTTGTTCAGTTCGAGTTCTTTCAGCGACGCAGCCTGAGCGCTGATGGACGTCGCCAGCAGAACGGCAACGGTAGGGACGATAAGGCGCAGCATGAAACTCTCCTGGTTCAGTGACTGGTGGTTCGACCGGCCACGTGACTGTGCGTTCAGTGGCGGCGATTATAGGGGAGCCAGGGTGGACGGTACAGGCTTGCGCGCTCTGGTAGACTGCCGGCCTTCACTGTTCTGCCGAGTCCTGTTCGTGTCGAGTTCTCCTGTCTACGGGCGCTGCCCGCGATGAACCATGCCCCTAACGCCGTAGCCCGCCTGCGCGACCAGCGTGTCGATGAAGGCATCAAGCCGCTCCAGGCCCGAGGTTGGCGAGCGCCCCGCTGTGGTGCTTGCCGGGTCATCGAGAGTCATTGCCTGTGCGCCTGGCGCCCTAGCGTCGAGACCCGCTCCGGGGTCTGCCTGATCATGACCAATAAAGAAGTCTTCAAACCAAGCAACACCGGTTGGCTGATTGCCGATGTGGTGCGTGACAACCATGCGTTCATCTGGTCGCGCACCGATGTCGATGAGCAACTGCTCGCATTGCTGAACGACCCGCAATGGCAGCCATACCTGGTATTTCCAGGCGAATATGTCGAACCGTCGCGGGTCACCCACACGGTCGAGCTCGACCAAGGCAAGCGTCCATTGTTCATCTTGCTGGATGCCACCTGGACGGAAGCGCGGAAAATGTTCCGCAAGAGCCCTTATTTCGATCGGCTGCCGATCTTGAGCCTGCTGCCCGACAAGCTGTCGCGTTATCGCCTGCGGCGCTCGACGCGCAGTGAGCACCTGTGCACCGCTGAAGTGGCGGCCCTGTGCCTTGAGCTGGCTGGGGACAGCGACGCCGCGTCGGCGCTGGATGCCTATTTCGATGTGTTCAGCCAACATTACCTGGGTGCCAAGCGCCAGCAGGAAGTGGACGTGTCGACCCCGGCCCATGCCGAATTGCAGCCCTTTGTTCGTGCTGGCCAAGCGGTATTGGCCTAATAGTGGCCCATACTGGACATAGCGGCGGCCGTGCTGCTTGACCACCCCGGCTTCGCTGGGCATGCTTGGCGCCGACCAGGGTGCGGCCAGAGTTTGAAACGCCGTGATTGGCGTTAAACGTGCCCCTGTGGATGCCGCTGCCTGTGGTGTCTTGAGTTGTTGGTGAGGCGCGAATGCATCGGGCCTGCCATTAAAAACAGGATCATTTGAAAAATGGCCACATACGAAATCCTGATTGCCGATGACCATCCGCTCTTTCGCAGCGCGTTGCATCAGGCAGTGACCCTGGGCCTCGGCTCGGACGTCCGGTTGACGGAGGTGGCCAGCATTGCGGAACTGGAAACCCGATTGGCTGAGAAGGCTGACTGGGACCTGGTACTGCTTGACCTGAACATGCCCGGTGCGTATGGCTTTTCCGGCCTGGTGCTGTTGCGTGGACAGTACCCGCAGATCCCCGTGGTGATGGTGTCGGCGCAGGAAGAGGCCTCGGTAATGGTGAAGGCCCGCGAGTTTGGCGCCAGTGGGTTCATTCCCAAATCCAGTTCCCTGGAAATGATTCAGCACGCAGTCAAGGCTGTCCTCAATGGCGACGTGTCCTGGCCGCCGCAGGCATTCGAAGCGGTCAGTGTGTCCGAGGAAGCCAAGGCTGCCAGCGAAGGATTGGCCAGCCTGACGCCGCAGCAGTTCCGGGTACTGACCATGGTCTGCGAAGGCCTTCTCAACAAGCAGATCGCCTATGAGTTGAACGTCTCGGAGGCCACCATCAAGGCTCACGTCACGGCTATCTTTCGAAAGCTCAATGTGCGTACGCGAACCCAGGCGGCATTACTGCTGCAACAACTTGAGTCAATTTCTCCGCAATCGTAGCCTGTGATTCACGCTTTTTTGACCGCGTTTGCATTAGCTTCTCCACTCCTTTCGATCAGTTGCCTATTCTATGTCTCCTTTTAAAGGCCAAACCGGCTTGAAACGCATCCTCAATGCTTCCGGCTATTCCCTGGACGGGCTGCGTGCAGCTTTTGTCGGCGAAGCCGCGTTCCGTCAACTGGTGCTGCTCAACGTTATCCTGATTCCGTTGTCGTTCTTCCTGAATGTCAGCCGCGTCGAGCAGGCATTGCTGGTCGCGGTATGCCTGCTGGCCTTGATCGTAGAGCTGCTCAACTCTGCGGTAGAAGCGGCGATCGACCGCATTTCCCTCGAGCTGCACCCGTTGTCGAAAAACGCCAAGGACATGGGCAGCGCCGCCCAGCTTGTCGCCCTGACGATGATTGCCTTGGTCTGGGGCCTCGTGCTGCTCTGATGGCTCAGGCAATGGCCGGCAGGACGATCTCGTCGCTGCGCTGCACCCCGGCGGTGAAGGCCCGGCAAAGATCGAGGAATTCGCGCATGGCCGAAGTCTGGTATTTCTGCTTGTGCCAGATGAAATAGAACTGCCGCGCCAGGTCCATGTCCGGGGTTTCCACGGCCACGAGGCTGCCGCGGCGGAATGCATCACGCAGGGCCAGCCGTGAGATGCAGCCAATCCCCAGGCCCGACTCCACGGCACGCTTGATCGCTTCGGTGTGTTCCAGCTCCAGGCGAATATTCAGCGCGCTGCGGTGGTGGCGCATGGCCTGGTCGAAGGTCAGTCGGGTGCCAGAACCCTGTTCACGCAGAATCCAGGCCTCATGGGTCAATTCCTCCATGGTCGCCTGCCCACGCTTGGCCAATGGGTGCTGGGGCGCGCAGAACACCACCAGTTCATCCTCGACCCAGCTCTGCACTTCGATGTCCGGATGACTGCAGTCGCCTTCGATTAGACCCAGATCAATTTCATAATGGGCGACCTGGTGCACGATATTGGCAGTGTTTTGCACATGCAGCTTCACCTGGCTTTCCGGGTGGCGCTGCATGAAGCCACCGATCAGCAGCGTTGCCAGGTAATTGCCAATGGTCAGCGTGGCGCCAACCGCCAGCGAGCCGAAGCCGGACTTGCCGTTGAGCAGGTCTTCGATTTCCTTGGCCTGGTCGAGCAATGCCACGGCTTGGGGCAGCAACTGCTTGCCCAGGGCATTGAGGCTCAGGCGCTTGCCGGCGCGATCGAACAATTGGCAGCTGGATTGACGCTCCAATTCAGTGATGGAGGTGCTGGCGGCCGACTGCGACAGATTGAGCAGGCCCGCTGCACGGGACACGCTTTCCTGCTGGGCGACGGCGACGAAGACTTGAAGTTGACGTAAAGTAAATCGCATATCTATATAACCGATAACCCTTATCTTAATAATCCATTTAACAGATATTGTCGCCGCCATTAGAATGCGATGCAATTGCGCAGATTATCGGCGCAGGCATCATTTCCAGGAGTCCCCCGTACATGAGCAACATGAACCACGAGCGTGTCCTCAGTGTTCATCACTGGAACGACACTCTGTTCAGCTTCAAGTGCACCCGCGATCCGGGCCTGCGCTTCGAGAACGGTCAGTTCGTGATGATCGGCCTGCAGCAGCCCAACGGCCGCCCGCTTATGCGCGCTTATTCGATTGCCAGCCCGAACTGGGAAGAGCATCTCGAGTTCTTCAGCATCAAGGTGCCTGACGGTCCGCTGACTTCCCAATTGCAGCACTTGAAGGAAGGCGACGAGATCATCATCAGCAAGAAGCCTACCGGCACGCTGGTGCTGGACGACCTCAAGCCTGGCAAGCATCTTTACCTGCTCAGCACCGGCACCGGCCTGGCGCCGTTCATGAGCGTCATCCAGGATCCGGAAACCTACGAGCGTTTCGAGAAGGTGATCCTGTGCCACGGCGTGCGTTACGTCAATGAAGTCGCCTACCGCGAGTTCATCACCGAGCACCTGCCACAGAACGAGTTCTTCGGCGAAGCGCTGCGTGACAAGCTGATCTACTACCCGACCGTGACCCGCGAGCCGTTCGAGAACGAAGGCCGTCTGACGGACCTGATGCGCAGCGGCAAATTGTTCCGCGACATCGGCCTGCCGCCGATCAACCCGCAGGACGACCGCGCGATGCTTTGCGGCAGTCCAAGCATGCTCGACGAAACCAGCGAAGTGCTCAACAGCTTCGGCCTGACCGTTTCGCCGCGTATGCGCGAGCCGGGTGATTACCTGATCGAGCGGGCATTTGTAGAGAAGTAAGCTGTTGTGGTGACTGATAGATC
>NZ_JAOSHO010001120.1 GCF_025917275.1 Pseudomonas agronomica
CGTCGAGTTCGCCGTAGCTCAGACGAACATCATTGAACGTCACCGCCAAGGCATCCGGGGTGTTTTCCGCTTGGCGGGCGATCATCCGATGAACGCACAGGTCTTGCTCGAACGGCGCCTCCACCGGATTCCAGTCATGGGTCAGGCGTTGATGCTCATCAAACCCCAGCATCGACAATTCACCCAACGGGCGCTCGCCCTGACCAGTCATCTGCCCCAACAACTGAGCCAGATGCGCCGCCAATCGCTCCACCGTCTCAGCCGAAAAACTCGCCTGC
>NZ_JAOSHO010001121.1 GCF_025917275.1 Pseudomonas agronomica
TGTCCAGTTCGCTGTAGCTCAGGCGGACATCATTGAACGTCACCGCCAAGGCGTCCGGGGTGTTTTCCGCTTGGCGGGCGATCATCTGATGAACGCACAGGTCTTGCTCGAACGGCGCATCCACCGGATTCCAGTCATGGGTCAGGTGTTGATGCTCATCGAACCCCAGCATCGACAATTCACCCAACGGGCGCTCGCCCTGAGCGGTCATCTGCCCCAACAACTGAGCCAGATGCGCCGCCAGCCGTTCCACCGTGGCCGGAGCAAAGCTCGCCAGT
>NZ_JAOSHO010001122.1 GCF_025917275.1 Pseudomonas agronomica
CGCAAGCCCCGCAAACCGTTCCAGACGCGACCGTCCGACAGCACCACTTCCAGGCCGAGGGTCAGCTCACGCATGTTGCCGTAGCGCAGCACCGCCGTGCCGCCAGCGTTGGTCGCCAGATTGCCGCCCACCGTACAACTGCCCTCCGCCCCCAAGGACAGCGGAAACAGACGATCGGCCTGGCTGGCGGCCTCTTGCAGTTGCTGCAGGATTACCCCGGCTTCGACCGTGATGGTTTCATTGGCCAGGTCGATTTCACGGATGCGCTTCATCCGGGT
>NZ_JAOSHO010001123.1 GCF_025917275.1 Pseudomonas agronomica
GCGACCTCGATCACCTGCCGCCCGAGCGTGGCTCGCAACCGCACATGGTGAAAGTGGGGTAATCGGCCATGGGCCTGCATTTGAAAGAAGGCGCAGACGACGATCTGGCCGAGAACCACGAAATCAACGTCACGCCGTTCATCGACGTGATGCTGGTGCTGTTGATCATCTTCATGGTGGCCGCCCCGCTCGCCACCGTGGACATCAAGGTTGATCTCCCCGCGTCCACGGCCAAGCCGTCGCCACGGCCGGAAAAACCGGTGTTCCTGAGCGTCAA
>NZ_JAOSHO010001124.1 GCF_025917275.1 Pseudomonas agronomica
CAACCGCTCAAGCCGAGCACGCTGGCCACTGCTGCGGCAATGCCGAGCTTGGGGATAAAGGAAATAGAGGCTGGCGAGGCCATGGCAAAGCTCCTGCGGGAGGGGGTGGCACAATAAAGGCGCTACGTTAGTGAGCAGGAGGAGGGCGCGCAAGCCAGTGGTGGGGTTATTTGATGATTTGGCGATGAAAGCCCGGGATCACCGGTGACTTCACGGGCCGATGGAGGACTTGCTTGTACGAAAAGGTGATGTTCAAGTGTCGGAAAACCCAACGATC
>NZ_JAOSHO010001125.1 GCF_025917275.1 Pseudomonas agronomica
GCCCAGGGTCGGTTTGGTCGGGCGGCGTTTCTTCTCGATCTTGGTGGCGCCGAGGATCAGTTCGACCAGGCGCTCCAATGCGTCGGCCCGGTTCTGTTCCTGCGTGCGGTATTGCTGGGCCTTGATGATCAACACGCCGTCGCTGGTGATGCGACTGTCGCGCAGCGCCAGCAGCCGTTCCTTGTAGAACTCGGGCAACGACGAGGCAGGAATATCGAAGCGCAAGTGCACGGCGCTGGACACCTTATTGACGTTCTGCCCCCCGGCGCCCTGGGC
>NZ_JAOSHO010001126.1 GCF_025917275.1 Pseudomonas agronomica
TCGATGCCAAGGCGTGAACAGCCCACCCAGGCGCTTGATCAACAAACTGCTGCCCATGCCCAGCACGCCGATCAGCAACATGCCGACCACGATGTCCGGGTAGTTCTGCACGGTGTACGACGCCCAGGTGTAGTAACCGATGCCGTACTGGCCAGCGATCATTTCCGCCGTCACCAGGCAGAACCAGGAGGTACCCATGCCAATGGCGAGGCCGGTGATGATGCTCGGTGCGGCACCCGGCAGAATCACTTCCAGCAGGATCGCCTGGCGTCCGG
>NZ_JAOSHO010001127.1 GCF_025917275.1 Pseudomonas agronomica
GTGCACCACCCGCTCCAGGCGCACCTGATGGCTCTGGCTGTCGCCGCTCTGCTTGAAGTTGAATCCGTTGGCCTGGCCCAGCGCGCGGTACTCGCTTTGGCTGTAGGTGTAGCTCAGGTTCCACCAGCCAAACGGCAGGTTGTAATAGAGCATGGCGTTGCGCGAAGTCTTCTGGTGATCGCTGATGGCATCGTGGCCACCGCGCAGAGCCAGTTGGTCGGCCAGGCCCAAGGGACTGTCCCAGTCCAGGGAGGCTCCCCACTGCTGCTCGCCA
>NZ_JAOSHO010001128.1 GCF_025917275.1 Pseudomonas agronomica
ATGAACCACCCGCTCCAGGCGCACCTGATGGCTCTGGCTGTCGCCGGTCTGCTTGAAGGTAAAGCCGTTGAGCTGCGCCGGCGTCCGGTACTCGGTTTGGCTATAGCTGTAGCTCAGGTTCCACCAACCAAAAGGGAGGTTGTAATAGAGCATGGCGTTGCGTGAGGTCTGCTGATGGTCGCTGACGGCATCGTGGCCGCCGCGCAGGGCCAGTTGGTCGGCCAGGCCCAAGGGATTGTCCCAGTCCAGGGAGACGCCCCATTGCTGTTCACCG
>NZ_JAOSHO010001129.1 GCF_025917275.1 Pseudomonas agronomica
GAGGCACGGAAAAGGGTGCCGCTTTCAATCCACCACCTCACCCGTTGCATCTTGCCGTCCTGGTCCGCCGCGGCACGTATCAATTCCAACTGCAAAGGGTCGCTGTCGCTGCTGCGAATACTGATCGCAGCAGGCACCGGGGGGCGGCTGGCCGAGGGTTCGTCGGGCGGAGGCGGTTCGGCCAGTTCAGTGGTGGCGCGCAGGGCGAAGTCACGCTGCAGCTGGTTGAGCGCGCGCATCAGTTGCGCGTGCTGTTCGGCGCTGTCCTGCAAAT
>NZ_JAOSHO010000113.1 GCF_025917275.1 Pseudomonas agronomica
ACAGCCTTATTCAGCCACCGATGATTTTCATGATGGTTGCCCCACCGGAGAACGCCACTTCCTGCTTGTCCCCCAGCGCCTTGACCAGCAGACGCTGGAGCGCCGGCAAGGCCTGGTGGCGAGGCTTGTCCAGCAGATCGCCGACGAAGTGACGGTTGCTCGACGACAGGCAGCCATGCAGCCAGCCGGTGGACGACAAGCGCAGTCGCGAGCAGGTCCGACAGAACGGCACGCTCTCGTTGGCGATCACGCCGAAATGGCCCAAACCAGGAATTTCATAGCGCACCGCTGTCGCATCGACAGGCGCATCGGCCTGCAGGTATTCGTATTGCTCGCCAATCAGGCTCAGCAGTTGCTGGAGGCTGACGAACTGTTGCAAGAACGCATTGGAGTCGCTGGCCAGGTGGCCCATGCGCATCAACTCGATAAAGCGCAGTTCATAGCCACGTTCCAGGCAGTACTGGAGCAATGGCATCACCTGATCAAGGTTCTGCCCGCGCAACGGCACCATGTTGACCTTGATCTTCATTCCGGCGGCCCGGGCCTGCTCCATGCCGTCGAGCACAGTCGCTAGGTCGCCGCCACGGGCGATGCTGCGAAAAGCATCGGCGTCCAAGGTGTCGAGGGAAACGTTGATTCGTCGAATGCCGGCATTCACCAGCAGAGGGAGCTTCTTGGCCAGTAGTTGGCCGTTGGTGGTCACGCTGATGTCATCCAGCCCCATCTGCCCCACCGCCGTCATGAACGACTCGAGCTTGGGGCTGACCAACGGCTCGCCGCCGGTGATGCGCAACCGCTCGATACCGGCGGCCTCGATCAGATAAGCCACGCCTCGCGCCATGGCCTCGGCCGACAGTTCATCCTGCGC
The DNA here is from genome assembly GCF_025917275.1 of Pseudomonas agronomica. Lineage (GTDB taxonomy): Bacteria > Pseudomonadota > Gammaproteobacteria > Pseudomonadales > Pseudomonadaceae > Aquipseudomonas > Aquipseudomonas agronomica. The sequence goes on from NZ_JAOSHO010000113.1 coordinate 869, forward strand.
AGCCACCAGCCGCTTGCCGTCAGGCACGCAGTAGGTACAGGCGTAATTGCAGGCTGAAGTCAGGCTGATCCGCAAATTGCGAAAACGCCTGCCTTGACGGTCAACGATCATGGATCACTCCGGCGAAAGAAGAATCGGACCCGAGAAAATTGACCTAGAAATCAAGTTTTCGCAAGACCCAAGCCTGAGTATATTCCTGGGGCACTGCGCCATGTAAGCGGACATGGCGCAATCAGGTAGCTGAATGCCTCAACTGCTCGGGGCTTCCGGGTCGCGCTTGCGCTTGTTGCCCATGCGCACACCGATGTCCATCAGGAACTGGAAGAAACCCTCCTGATCTTCGAGCACGTTGCTCCAGAACGGCGAGTGGTACAACGCCACCGCGCCATGCACCAGAGCCCAGGCAGCGCAGTAGTGGAAATACGGCGGCACGTCTTCGAGCTTGCCTTCGCTGATCCGCCCCTTGATCAACAGGGTCAGGCGATCGAAGTTCGAAGCGCGGATCTTGTGCAACTCCTCGACCATCTCTGGCACCTGGTTGCCCTTGACCACCTTTTCTTCCAGGCGGTCGAACAGGCGATAACGCTGCGGGTCGCGCATGCGGAACTCGAAGTAGGCCCGGGACAGCGCCTCCTTGTCCTTGTCGACATCGGCTGAATGCAGGAGCTCGTTCAAATCGCGCTCGTAATCGAGCATCAGGCGCAGGTAGATCTCGGCCTTGGATTTGAAATGTTTATAGATCGTGCCTTTGCCGATACCCACGGCATCCGCAATCATCTCGACGGTGACGCTGTCTTCGCCCTGGTCGAGGAACAACTTGAGCGCGGTGTCGAGAATTTCCTGCTCGCGGCGACGAAACTCACGGACCTTACGGGGTTCTTTGTGCATAAGAAAAAGGTCTGAAGGGTCAAAATTCGAAGCCGGGTATTATGCCTAACTTACGCAAAAATGCACGGATCATCCGTTCTGGGCCGCAGATCTAAGCAAAACCGCGCAAAACCGGCTCCTCCGTTTCAAGTCTCGTCCCGCCACCACGAAGGCGTCAGGCGCAATGAGAACTTATCCGAAGCGAACGTATTCCAAATTTGTTTAAAAACCAACCCGGTCGAACTGGACGCGCTGCCATAGTGATCAATACTTGAACTGTCGGCGCGACATCTCCCCCAAGTGACGCGCTGATAAAGGCGCCAACGGACCGCGTGCCTTTGTATTACTCCTAATGGTCTTAACCCGGATTCACCCCCCAGAACCCGGGTTTTTTTTGCCTCGGTTTCAGGCCATCGGCGAACGGACGCGCGCCAATGGGAACAGGCGCTTGAAGTTTTCCGTGGTTTGCTCCGCGAACCGGCCATACGACTCGCCCCGCAACATTGCCAGGAACTCCGCCACTTCCCGCACATATTGCGGAAGGTTCGGCTTGCCGCGATACGGGATTGGCGCCAGGTAAGGCGAGTCGGTCTCGACCAACAGGCGATCGGCCGGCACCTTGCTGGCAACGTCGCGCAAGGCGTCGGCATTGCGGAACGTGACAATACCGGACAAGGAAATGTAATAACCCATGTCCAGCGCAGCCTTGGCCATGTCCCAATCTTCAGTGAAGCAATGCAACACGCCGGCCTGGGGCAACGCCGCGTCGCGCAACAGCGCCAAGGTATCGGCCCGGGCGCCACGGGTGTGGATGATCACCGGCTTGCCGGTCTGTCTTGCGGCTTCAAGATGCAAGCGGAACGACGCCTGCTGCACGTCGGCGGCTTCCGGCTCGTAGTGATAATCGAGACCGGTTTCGCCGATGGCGACAACCCGAGGGTGGTCGAGTTCATGCAGCAGCCAGTCCAAGGCAGGCGTGGCATCGGGTTGTACGTCCAGCGGATGGATGCCAACCGAACAATCGACATCCTCGTAACGTTCGGCCAGGACTTTGACATCGGCGGCGTTGTCAGCGCTGACACCGATGCACAGGAAATGTCCGACGCCCCGCTGGCGCGCGGCATCCAGTGCGGCGTCCAGGGAGCCACCGTGGGCGGCAAGGTCGAGGCGATCGAGGTGGCAATGGGAATCTACGAGCATAAGGGTCAGGCTACATCGTATGGGTAGGACGGTCGGACTTGAGCGATCCGGCCAGGTGGGTTTCGATCTGGTTGCGGGCCGAGTTGTCACCTTCGTTGAACTGCACGCCAACGCCGGCAGCCCGGTTGCCCTGGGCGCCTTTGGGGGTTATCCAGATGACCTTGCCGGCGACCGGGATCTTTTCCGGTTCGTCCATCAGGCTCAACAGCATGAACACCTCGTCGCCCAGGCGATAATTCTTGTTGGTGGGAATGAACAAGCCACCGTTCTTGATAAACGGCATGTAGGCCGCGTAAAGCACGGATTTGTCCTTGATCGTCAGGGACAGGATGCCGTTGCGTGGCCCGGGACTGACAGGTTCGTTCATGCTGATCTCCGCTGCGATTGAGCTGAGTCTAGTGCCTCTGTCAGGTACGACCAGGCAAACTCGCCCATTGCACCAACAGCGCCTCCAGCAACAACACGCGATTGAGGTTCGCCTTGCTCAGCACCTTCTGACGTTGGGCAAGAATCCAGTCCTGAATGTTCAAGATTTTGTCCTGGCTGCTTTTTTGCGCCAGGTACTGGACCACCTTGCGCATATCGGGCAATCCGAGGCCGGCTTCGTCCTCGGTGAGCTGATAACGCAGGATCAGGCTCGACCAATCGCAGAACCAGTCGAACAACAGCAGCAAGGGGATGGCGTTCCACCCCTCGGCCAGTTGTGTTGGCGATTGCTGCTGCTTGAGCAGCTTCTTCACGCCATCCACGACCAGGGCCCGCTGCTCGCGCACGCCTTGGGCCTGGAGGCTGACCGCCGCCAGCGGCGAACCGGCGGCCAGGGTCAGCAGTTCGACGCGCTCTTCATCGGAGCTGTCAGGCAAAGCCTTGCCCAACCATTGCAGGCTCATGGCCTCGCTGGGCAGCGGACAGGCCTGCTGAACGCAACGGCTCTTGATGGTCGGCAGCAAACGGCTCGGCTGATGGCTGACCAGCAACAGCACAGTATCGCCGGAAGGCTCTTCGAGGCTCTTGAGCAAGGCGTTGGCGGCGTTGATGTTCATCGACTCCACCGGCTCGATCAGCACCACTTTGCGCCCGCCCATTTGCGAGGTCTGGACCACGAAGCTGACCAGGTCACGAACCTGGTCGACCTTGATCGCCTTGTCCGCCTCTTCCGGCTCCAGCACGTAATTGTCAGGATGGGTACCGGCCTTGAGCAACAGGCAGGACTTGCATTCACCGCAGGCATTCGAGGCCGCCGGGGCCTGGCACAACAGGCTGGCCATGAGGCGTTCGGCCAGCGCTCGCTTGCCGATTCCGACCGGGCCATGCAAAAGGTAGGCATGGGCGTGCTGGGCACGGCCGGCCAGTTGTTGCCAAAGGCCGTCCTGCCAGGGATAAGCTTCAGCCACGGGCACGCTCCAGCAAGCGCGGCAACAAATCCTCCAGCGATTGCTGGACCTGCGTCAACGGCTGAGCGGCATCGATCAACAGATAACGCGCCGGATCAGCCTTGGCGCGCCCCAGGAAGGCATGGCGCACGGCGTTGAAGAACGCCTGCCCTTCGAGCTCGAAGCGGTCCAGCCGGCCGCGAGCGCTTGCCCGGGCCAGGCCGATTTCCACCGGCAGGTCGAAAACCAGGGTCAGGTCGGGACGCAGGTCTCCCTGGACAAAGGTTTCCAGCGTCGCGATGCGTTCAAGGGACAAGCCACGCCCGCCGCCCTGATAAGCATAAGTCGAGTCGGTAAAGCGGTCGCACAACACGACAGCGCCGCGAGCCAGCGCCGGGCGAATCACCTCGGCCAAATGCTGCGCTCGCGCGGCAAACACCAGTAACAATTCGGTATCGGGGTTCATGATTTCATCGGCAGGCGCCAGCAGCACCTCGCGAATCCGCTCGGCCAGTGGCGTGCCGCCCGGCTCCCGGGTCAGTACCACCTCGATACCGGCCGCCCGCAGGCGCTCGGCCAGGTACTCGCGATTGGTGCTCTTGCCGGCGCCTTCCGGGCCTTCCAGTGTGATAAACAAGCCAGTCACGGGCGATCCTTAGTCAAAGTCATTGCGAGCTCGGCGGCTCGCTCGCATTCGGTTCGGGGGCAGGCTCTTGTGGCGGCACCTGAGGCACCGCTTCGGGCGCCGTGTCCGGTGACGCTGCGGGAATCGGTGCCGAATCTTCCGGGGCCGCCGGGGCCGGGCTGGAGCGATAATCGGCACGGCGCTTGAGCTGGAATTCGCGCACTGCGTTGTTGTGCGTCTCCAGGTCATCGGAAAAGACATGGCTGCCGTCGCCACGAGCAACGAAGTAAAGACTGTTGCCGTCGGCCGGGTTCAACGCCGCATGGATCGCTTCGCGCCCCACCATTGCAATCGGTGTCGGTGGCAAACCCGGGATCAGGTAAGTGTTATAGGGGTTTTCTTCTTTCAGGTGGGCACGGGTGAGCTTGCCGGTGTAGCGCTCGCCCAGGCCATAGATCACGGTCGGGTCGGTCTGCAGCAGCATGCCCAGGCGCAGGCGACGCACGAAGACACCCGCGATCTGGCCACGTTCCTGAGGCACCCCGGTTTCCTTTTCTATCAGGGACGCCATGATCAGCGCCTGATAGGGCTGGTTGTACGGGACGTCGGCAGCACGCTGCGCCCACTCCTTGGCAAGCACGTCGTCCAGCCGATCGTAGGCTTTCTTCAACAGATCGGCATCCGTGGTGCCCCGCACGAAGCGGTAGGTATCCGGGAAGAACCGGCCTTCGGGGAACACGCCCGAATGGCCGAGGCGCTCCATGACCTGGCTGTCGCTCAGGCCGGCAAGGGTCTGCTGGAGTTTTTCATCCTTGGCCAATGCCGCGCGCACCTGACGGAAATTCCAGCCCTCCACCAGTGTCACGCTGTACTGCACCACATCTCCGCGCTTCCAGACGCCGATCAAGGCTTCCATGGTCATGCCCGGCACCATCCGATATTCACCGGAGTGCAATGGCTGGTCGGCCAGATTGAAGCGCCAATAGATACGCAGCCAGAAGGCATCCTTGATCAGGCCGTCGGCTTCGAGGCGCTTGAGGGTTCCGGTCGGGGTGGTCCCGTTGGGTACGTCCAGCAATTCTTCCTGGGTGATGTTCAGCGGTTGTTGCAGCGCCGAATGAATCTTCCAGGCCGAAGCGCCCAACAACAGCCCTGCCAGAACCAGTCCGGTCTCCAGCAGCAGCAAGAATTTACGTCTCACGAATCAAGCATCCAATAGCGCACGGGCAAGGGTCTGCAGTTTACGGGTGAGAGGGCCAACCGACCAGCGTGCCGAATCGCATCCGAGTACCGGCCACACGCCATACACGCTGTTGCAGACAAAGACCTCATCGGCCTGGTGCAGCTGTTCAAGGCTGATGTCCATGATTTGCGTAGCGATGCCTCGAGAATTGGCTTGTAACAACAATTCTGCGCGCATCACCCCGGCGACACCACAACGGCTCAGGTCCGCTGTTAACAAAACGCCATCGCGCACCAGGAACAGGTTACTGAACACGCCTTCGATCACCCGCCCGGACGCGTCCTGCATCAAGCCTTCGGCGTATTGCGAATCGGTCCATTCAGCACGGGCCAGCACCTGTTCCAGGCGATTGAGGTGCTTGAGACCGGCCAGCAAAGGCTGCTCGGACAAGCGTACCGAACAGGGAAACAGGAGAACGCCTTGCTCGGCATGGGCAGTGGGATAAGCAACAGGCGCACTGCCTTGCAGGATGCGTCGGGCAGCGGTCGTGGGATCGGCGGCATAACCACGCTGACTGTCGCCACGGGTAACGATCAGCTTCATCACGCCGTCACCCTGACACCGGGCGTAAGCGCTCAGCTCGGCGCTCACCACCCCGATGTCGACGTTGAGCGCCAATCGCTGGCAGCCTGTTTCCAGGCGCTGCAAGTGACGCTCCAGCAACAATGGCAGGCCATTACGCACGGCGATGGTCTCGAACAACCCATCGCCATAAGCCAGGCCGCGATCTTTCAGCGACAGGACGTCAGCCGGTTGACCGTCGACCCAGCCCTCCATCAACCTGCGAACCGGCGGAACACCAGCGAACCGTTGGTCCCGCCAAAACCGAAGGAGTTGGACAACACCACATCGATGTCCATGCCACGGGCTGTATGCGGCACGAAGTCCAGGTCGCACCCTTCGTCAGGCTCATCGAGGTTGATGGTCGGCGGCGCTGTCTGGCTGTTGATCGCCAGGACGCTGAAGATCGCTTCCACGGCCCCTGCCGCACCCAGCAAGTGACCGGTCATGGACTTGGTGGAGCTGACCGCAAGCTTGTAGGCGTGTTCGCCGAACACCGTCTTGATCGCCTGGGCTTCAGCCAGGTCACCCGCCGGAGTCGAGGTGCCGTGGGCGTTGATGTACTGCACTTGGTCGCCGTTGATTTTCGCATCACGCAAGGCGTTGGCGATGCAACGGGCGGCACCGGCGCCATCGGCCGGTGGCGACGTCATGTGGTACGCATCGCCACTGGTGCCAAAACCGATCAGCTCGGCATAGATGGTCGCGCCGCGGGCCTTGGCGTGTTCCAGCTCTTCGAGCACCAGCGCACCGGCGCCGTCGGACAACACAAAGCCGTCGCGGCCCTTGTCCCATGGCCGGCTTGCTCGGGCAGGCTCATCGTTGCGAGTCGACAGCGCACGGGACGCGCCGAAACCACCCATGCCGAGGCCGCAAGCGGCCATTTCGGCGCCCCCGGCAATCATCACGTCGGCTTCGTCGTACATGATGTTGCGCGCGGCCATGCCGATGCAGTGGGTGCCAGTGGTGCACGCCGTGGCAATGGCGTAGTTAGGCCCCTGTGCACCCAGGTGGATGGACAGGAAACCGGAAATCATATTGATGATCGAGCCCGGCACGAAAAACGGAGAAATCCGTCGCGGCCCCGAATCGTGCAGCGTGCGGCTGGTTTCTTCGATATTGGTCAAGCCGCCAATACCCGAACCCATCGCGACGCCGATGCGCTCACGGTTGGCGTCGGTGACTTCCAGCCCGGCATTGCGCACTGCCTGGAATCCGGCTGCCAAGCCGTATTGAATGAACAGGTCAAGCTTGCGAGCTTCCTTGACCGACAGGTATTCCTCGACATTGAAGCCCTTTACCGAGCCGCCAAAACGGGTGGAATAGGCAGAAAGGTCGGTGTGTTCGATCAGACCAATGCCACTACGGCCAGCCAGAATGCCCTGCCAGCTGCTCGGCACATCCGTGCCCAGTGGCGACAACATACCCATACCGGTGACTACGACGCGTCTACGCGACACAGCACTCTCCTTTTTCAAATGACGACTTTGCATCAGGCCTAAAGAAAAAACCGCACGCCGTGATGGCAGTGCGGTTTTTCCATGACAGCTAGCGACGACTAAAAACGATTACGCCTGGTGGCTGGTAACGTAGTCGATAGCAGCTTGTACAGTAGTGATCTTTTCAGCTTCTTCGTCAGGAATCTCGGTCTCGAATTCCTCTTCCAGAGCCATCACCAGCTCAACAGTGTCAAGGGAGTCGGCACCCAGGTCTTCAACGAAGGAAGCGGTGTTCACAACTTCTTCTTCTTTAACGCCCAGTTGCTCGGCAACGATTTTCTTGACGCGCTCTTCGATGGTGCTCATACCTTGTTTTCACTCCTAATGGACAAATTCAGGCAGCTGGCCGGTGGGTAAGTGTATAGAAAGACTTTTCGGTTTTTCAACCGAAAGCTTCACTCCTCGAACCCTGGGGCCCGCCGCCTATAAATAGATTGCAGCTTTATAACGGATTTTAGACAGCTCGTATGACATTTTTTTGAAGCAATCCGTCACATTTAACTCATGTACATCCCGCCGTTCACCGGGATTGTAGCCCCAGTCACGTATGCCGCACCGTCCGAAGCAAGAAAAGCGACCACGGACGCGATTTCTTGAGCTTGCCCCAGACGACCCAGCGGAATCTGCGTCAACAAGGCTTCACGCTGTGCTTCCGGCAGTTCACGGGTCATGTCGGTGTCGATGAAACCCGGTGCAACCGAGTTTACCGTAATCGAGCGCGAACCGACTTCTCTTGCCAGCGCACGGCTGAAACCTTCCAGACCGGCTTTCGCCGCAGCATAGTTTACTTGGCCTGCGTTGCCCATGGCACCCACAACCGAGCCGATACTGATAATTCGGCCCCAACGTGCCTTGGTCATGCCGCGCAAGACGCCCTTGGACAGCCGGTACAGGCTGTTCAGGTTGGTGTCGACCACGTCGAACCACTCGTCATCTTTCATACGCATCATCAGGTTATCGCGGGTGATGCCGGCATTATTCACCAGGATCGCCGGTGCACCGAACTGCTCCTGGATGCTTGCCAACACGGCGGCAACGGATTCATCACTGGTCACGTTGAGCTCGAGCCCGGTGCCCTGGATACCGTTTTCCTTCAAGGTCGCGGCGATACGCTCGGCGCCCGAAGCGGACGTCGCGGTGCCGACAACGATGGCGCCTTGACGACCCAGTTCCAGGGCGATGGCCTGGCCGATGCCGCGGCTTGCACCGGTCACCAGTGCAACTTTACCTTGCAGACTCATGCAAGCTTCTCCTGTTCAGGCTTGCGCTGCGCGAGCGGCAGCGAAAGCGTCTGGGGTGTTGAGGTTGGAAGTGGACACGCCTTCGGCGCAGCGCTTGTTCAGGCCTGCCAGCACCTTGCCAGGGCCGCATTCGACCAGCTCGGTCGCGCCCTTGGCTGCCAGCGTCTGCACCGATTCGACCCAGCGAACCGGCTTGTAGAGCTGCTCCAGCAAGTCGCGCTTGAGGGTCTCGAGATCCGGCGCCACGTTGGCGCTGACGTTCTGCACAACAGGAATCTGCGGAGCCTGCCAGTCGATGGCGGCGATGGACTCGGCAAAACGCTCGGCGGCCGGACGCATCAGCTCGCAGTGCGACGGCACGCTGACCGGCAGCGGCATGGCGCGCTTGGCGCCACGGGCCTTGCAGCCTTCGATGGCACGCTCGACGGCAGCCTTGGCTCCGGCGATAACCACTTGGCCCGGGGAGTTGAAGTTGACCGCGCTGACCACGTCGCCTTGCGCCGCTTCGGCACAGGCAGCCAACACATCGGCATCTTCCAGGCCGAGGATCGCGGCCATGCCGCCCTGCCCGGCCGGAACGGCTTCTTGCATCAACTGGCCACGACGCTCCACCAGTTTCACCGCATCAGCCAGGCTCAGGCTGCCAGCAGCCACGAGTGCGCTGTATTCACCCAGGCTATGACCGGCGACAAACGCCGGGCGCGCGCCGCCTTCAGCCAGCCACAGGCGCCACAAGGCAATCGAGGCGGTGAGGATGGCCGGCTGGGTCTTATCGGTTTGATTGAGTTGCTCTTCCGGCCCTTGCTGGGTCAGTGCCCACAAGTCGTAGCCGAGCGCGTCGGATGCTTCTTTGAATGTTTCTAGGACCAGCGGGTATTGCGCGCCCAGCTCGGCCAGCATGCCGAGGGACTGCGAGCCCTGTCCTGGAAAGACGAATGCGAGGGAAGCAGACATGAAAACAAAGCCCCTAATGATCTTGTCGTCAAAAATTGACGCCCCTGGGGGCGCTAGGAAACTGACAGTTGGATGGCGGCTTGAACCGACCGGTCACATTCTAAGCATTGTCGGACGAAAACGCCTAAGTTAACAAATCCTCGAGGCGACCATGCAGGCGCTCCGGCAGGTTTTCCTGCACTTCGATCACCGCCCGGTTGATAGCGCTTTGAAAGCCCTGCACACCCGCCGAACCATGGCTCTTGATGACGATGCCTTGCAGTCCGAGGAAACTCGCACCGTTGTGCCGCGCCGGCGCCAGGTCTGCCTGCAGTCGCCGCATCAATGGCAGCGCCAGGGCTCCCACCACCCGCGAAGCCAGGCTTTGCTTGAACAACGTCTCGATGCGCTGGCCGATCATGGTCGCCAGCCCCTCGCTGGACTTGAGCAGGATATTGCCAACGAAACCATCACAGACCACCACATCGGCCTCGCCGCGATACAGGCCATCGCCTTCGACGAATCCGATGTAGTTGATGCCCCGCGCATTTTGCAACAAAGTCGCCGCCAGCTTGACCTGCTGGTTCCCCTTGATGTCTTCGGTGCCAATGTTCAGCAGCGCCACCCGCGGTCGCGCGATGCCCAGGGTTTGCGCGGCTACCGAGCCCATCACGGCGAATTGCAGCAGGTGCTCGGCACTGCAATCGACATTGGCGCCCAGGTCGAGCAATTGACAGAACCCGCGCTGGGTCGGGATCGCCGCGACCATCGCCGGACGATCGATTCCCGGCAACGTCTTCAGCACATAGCGGGACAGCGCCATCAGCGCCCCGGTATTGCCCGCACTGACACAGGCCTGGACCTTGCCGTCGCGCAGCAGCTCAAGGGCCACCCGCATCGACGCGTCGGGCTTGCCGCGCAGGGCCTGCGCGGGCTTTTCGTCCATGGTGATGACTTCGGACGCTGGCGCAATTGTCAGGCGCGCACGATCGACAGCCGACTGGCCGCTAAGCAATTCTTCAAGGAGGGAGGGTTGACCGACGAGGGTCAGGTGCAGCGAGGGCGTAGCATTCAGGCAAGCAAGGCTGGCCTGAACAATGCTGCGGGGACCGAAGTCCCCGCCCATTGCGTCAATCGCGATGACTTGAGCGGACAAGTGATTACTCGTCGGCGCCCTTGTCGATCACTTTACGGCCACGGTATACGCCTTCTGGCGATACGTGGTGACGCAGGTGAACTTCACCAGTGGTTTTTTCTACAGACAGGGTGCTAGCCTCGAGAGCGTCGTGCGAACGGCGCATGTCACGGGCGGAGCGGGATTTTTTGTTCTGCTGAACAGCCATAATTGATTAACTCCTAAACGTTTGGGTCACGCTTTAACTGCGCCAATACACTGAACGGGTTGGACCGCGTTACCTCGTCCTCGCTCGGTTCGGGCTCATCTGCTCCCGCCGGCTGCTGGCATTCTTCCGGATGATGAGCAGGCACAATGGGCAAGGCGAGCAGAAGCTCCTCCTCGATCAGTGACTGCAGATCCAATGGATCTTCGCCCAGTTCCAGCACGTCATAACCTTTCGGCAACGACTGGGTATTCGCACCCTCCTTCACCACGGCGTAACTGCATTCGCTGTGGATCGGCAGGGTGACCAGCTCAAGACAACGCTGGCAAACCATTTTGACTTCAGTGTCGATAAAGCTGTGGATCACCACAGATTTACGTTCATCTCGTTCAAAAACGAATTTGGCCTGGACCGTCCCGACATCGTCAGAAAGCGGGTCGCAGAGTCTCTTCAAATCGGCCAGCAGCAGTTCACCTTGAAGGGTGGTGCCACGGTCAGCCAATTTGCGCGGGTCAACGTGAGGTGGAATCGGGTCATTCAACATAGGCGCAGCATTATAGGGATGCACCGGGCCATGTCAAAGGAAATTCAGCCCTGTCCGTCACTTGCGCGCCTGGCTAGAATTCCCCCCTGCCCATCGGAGAGCGCCATGCTGCCTTTATTATTAGCCTCAAGCTCGGTTTATCGCCGGGAACTGCTCGCCCGCCTGGGGCTGCCATTCGTCTGCAGCTCGCCAGACATCGACGAAAGCCGTCGCCCTGACGAACCTGCTGTCGAGCTGGTAAAGCGCCTGGCCCGGGAAAAGGCCTTGGCACTGGCCGACAGCCATCCAGCGCACCTGATCATCGGCTCGGACCAGGTCGCCGTGCTCGGCGAGCGCATCCTGGGCAAGCCCCACACGTTCGAGAATGCCCGCGAGCAGCTAATGGCCGCCAGCGGCGCCAGGGTGACGTTCCTGACTGGCCTGGCGCTGCTTAACAGCCAAACTGGTAAATGCCAGGTTGACTGCGTTCCGTTCACGGTGAATATGCGGACCTTGGATCAGGCTCGCGTGGAGCGCTACCTGCGCGCCGAACAGCCATACGATTGCGCCGGCAGCTTCAAGGCCGAGAGCCTCGGCGTGAGCCTGTTCCAGAGCACCGAAGGCCCGGACGCGACCAGCCTGATTGGCCTGCCGCTGATTCGTCTTGTGGATATGTTGCTGGCTGAGGGCGTGCAGGTTCCCTGAACCGCCTCCGTGGCGAGGGAGCTTGCTCCC
>NZ_JAOSHO010001130.1 GCF_025917275.1 Pseudomonas agronomica
TCCCAAGGCATGTCGCCGAAAGCAAAAAGGCCACGGGACGCGTGATGCCCTTGGCCTTGCTGTCTCGTCGTCAGTACTTGAGCCGGATGGATCGTTTCCAGCATGGACGTTCGGCGCGAACTTTAGGGCGTGAGGGGCCTGAGATCAACTAAAAATGTCGCGTTTTTGCACGTCTCCGTCGTGCGGTGCGCAACAGCCCATGATGTAACCGACCGGTGTGACAGGTTGATGTTCCCCCGGATTGGTTTTCGAGCTTGCTCATTATGGCTTTGGC
>NZ_JAOSHO010001131.1 GCF_025917275.1 Pseudomonas agronomica
GCCGAACAGCAAGCGGCATTCGCCAAAGGAAATCCCAATGCCTGACTTGAACATCCTCCGCGCCAGCCTCAAGAGCGGTGAACATGTTTTTGCCGACACCCTGGCTTTTATTGCCGAGGGCTACGAATACCAGCCCCAAGCCTTCCATAACGGTGGCGTCGAGAACGCGGCAGGGCAGAACGAAGGCTCCTGCAAGACCTTGGGCCTGGCACTGCTTGAAGGCTTGAGCGATGAAGAAGCGCTCCTGGCATTCGGCGAGCATTATCGTTCGGT
>NZ_JAOSHO010001132.1 GCF_025917275.1 Pseudomonas agronomica
GAGCTGGCTGTCGACGGGGTGCGGGTCAACGGTGTGGAGCCGGGAATGATCGCCACGCCGGCCATGGGCAACCTGGGCGATGATCAGGTCAATGCCGACATTGCCAGCCGTGTACCGCTGGGACGCCTCGGCGCGCCAGAGGATATCGCAGGGGCCATGCTATTCCTGGCGTCGGACCTGGCGGCCTACATCACCGGGCAGACCCTCATCGTGGATGGCGGGTCGACGTTGCCGGAGGTCAAGTAAGCCCTTGAGTGTGAACCAGTTGTGG
>NZ_JAOSHO010001133.1 GCF_025917275.1 Pseudomonas agronomica
ACTTCGCCAGTTCCGGCGAGGTCTTGATCAGCGCCGGGAAGTCGTAACGACCCTGATGGCGATTTCGCGGGTGCAGGCTGGCCTTCTCGCGCGGCTCGACGGCTTTGCTTGGGGGCGCGGCGTCTGGCTTCTTGCGCGCAGGTTTGGGAGTGCGGGAGGCGTTCATGGGCGTGGTCGATTCGGGTATGGCTGAAAATGGCGGGTATTGTCCCACATCCCGCGCGCTCTTGACGGTAATGCGGAGTAAATGTGGAAGCGGGCTTGCTCGCGA
>NZ_JAOSHO010001134.1 GCF_025917275.1 Pseudomonas agronomica
CCGGCCTGCCGTTGAAATTGCCGTTGTTCCTGCTGGGTGTGGTGTTCGCCCAGGCGGCGTTCGGCATGTGGACCGTGACCCTCAAGCTCTGGCCGCAAGTGGTCACCGGGCATCTGCTCGGCGGCTTCGCGACGTTGAGCCTGCTGTTTCTGCTGACCTTGAGATTGTCCGGCGTCTTGCCCGCGCTGACCGTGCCCAAGCGCCTGCAATATTGGGCCACGGCCGGGCTGCTGTTGGTGATCGGCCAGATCGCCCTCGGCGGTTGGGTCAG
>NZ_JAOSHO010001135.1 GCF_025917275.1 Pseudomonas agronomica
ATCGACGACATCCAACGCCCGGTTTGCCAATAGCTCCCCGAGCTCGATCAATTGTTGCAACCCCAACGCAACGTGTCGTCGCGAGCCGTCAAGGTCGAACGCCAGATCACCCGCCATCGCACTGGCCGAGGCCAGGGTTTCGCTGAGGTTGGCCAACAGGCTTTCGGCATCGACGTCCTGTACGACGGTGAATAGCGGGTCCGAGGAGGGTTTCTCTTCAGGCTGGGCGGATTTGGGATTCAGAAGGGAATCGATGAGACGCTCGGCGT
>NZ_JAOSHO010001136.1 GCF_025917275.1 Pseudomonas agronomica
TTCTCGCTGATCGGCGGTAATTGCCTTGGCTCCTTGCGGGGTCGAGCCCAAGCGTTCCTGACGCACCTGATCAACCCAACGGCGCAAGGCCGTAGGGCCAATATCCAAACTGGCACAGACCTCAGGGACCGATTGGCCCTCGTCCAACACCAAGCTCGCAGCCTTGAGCTTGAACTCTCTGGAATAAGATTTACGCATATCCAAACACCTCAGATTTGGGCGCCATCATAGCGCCCGATTGAGGTGTCCAAAATCATTAGGCCAGTTC
>NZ_JAOSHO010001137.1 GCF_025917275.1 Pseudomonas agronomica
GGCTTCGGCGATGATGTCGGCGCCGCAATCTTTGATCACGGCTTCGTTGAGGGCGTCGACGGTGCCGCCAGGGAGTTGGGCCATGGCGCCTTTGCTGGCGGGCAGCCGGGCGAGCGAGGCGGCGTCGAGGCCGTGGCGGTTCATCACCGAACCGAGGAACAGGTCGGTCACGCCGACGATTTTCAGGGTGAAGCCGAGCTCGGTTTTCCACTGCTGGTTGCGCTCGGCAATCAGTTGGGCCAATGCCCGGTTTACACCGCCGAAGCC
>NZ_JAOSHO010001138.1 GCF_025917275.1 Pseudomonas agronomica
GGAGCAAGCTCCCTCGCCACAGGTGCTGTGCAGGTCCCGACAAAGTTGAGCAGCCCCTCCCCTGCGTTTCCCAGTAAACTCTGCATTTTTGCGCCGCCTCTCTTCCCGCGGCCATCGTCTGTTTCTGGAGTCTGCCTTGCGTCTGTTTCACACCTCCGACTGGCACCTGGGGCAAAACCTCCACGGCCAGGATCGCGACTTCGAGCACGCCTGTTTCCTTGACTGGCTGCTGCGTCAGCTGGCCAGCGAAAAACCCGACGTGCTGC
>NZ_JAOSHO010001139.1 GCF_025917275.1 Pseudomonas agronomica
AGCACGCCCCCCTGTTATCGAAGCTATCAGTCGCTAATCAGGCTCAACAATCGCTCGCGAGCCACTTCCAGTTCGCCGGGAACGGGCTGGGCGGCCGAGACAATCGGGGTGGAATAAAGGAACAGCAGCATCACTGCCAGACGCATCGCCATGGTGTCGATCCTTAGCGCAAAGGAGTCAATTAACTAGCGTCAAATTTAAACACATGGCCATGTGATATCACAACGGGGATTTTTCGCCCCAACGCATGAAGCCTGCGATCTT
>NZ_JAOSHO010000114.1 GCF_025917275.1 Pseudomonas agronomica
GGATATACACACATATCTAACTCTCAAAGCCGGGAGCTCCATGGTCCAGACCCTAACCCCACACCACCCCGTCCCAGCACTCCCGCAAGAAGGCCTGATCGCCGTGATCGCCCCCGCCGGCCCCGCCCCCCTGGACACGGAAAAAGCCACCCAATGGATGCGTGCAAGAGGCCATGAACTGCGAATCTTCCCCGGCGTCTACGAAAAAGACGGCTACCTCGCCGGCCCCGACGAAATACGCCTCAACGACCTCCACGCCGCCTTCGCCGACCCAGAAGTCAAAGCCATCATCTGCCTGCGCGGCGGCTACGGCACCCCCCGTCTGCTCGACCGCATCGACTTCGACCTCATAAAACGCAACCCCAAGCCATTCATCGGCTACAGCGATATCACCGCCCTGCACCTGGCCATCAGCCGCTACGCAGGCTTCGTCACCTTCCACGGCCCGCTGCTCAACGCCGATCTCCTGGGCGACAAGGAACCCCCGACCGTCACCTCATTTTTCAGCCTGATACGCGGGCAATTGAAGGCCGGCGACGTCCTGAGCCATCCCGCGGCATACCCGTTGACCACCGTCGAGCCAGGCATCGCCCTCGGACGTCTGCTGGGAGGCAACCTGTCGATGATCGCCGCGACCATGGGCACGCCTTACCAGATCGACGCCGAAGGGGTGATCCTGTTCATCGAAGACGTCAACGAACCCCTGTACCGCATTGATCGCCTGCTGACCCAACTGCGACTCGCGGGCACGCTGGCGAAGTTGCGCGGTGTATTGGTGGGGGACGTGGCCGGGGTGGATGTCGAGGCGTTGAACCGGTTGCTCAAGCAGACCTTCGAACCGTTGCGCATCCCGGTATTGTCCGGCTGGCGCAGCGGGCACTGCGACCCGAACCTTACGTTGCCAATGGGCGCGTTGGTGATGCTGGATGCGGGAGAGAAGAAGTTGGGGTTGGAGCAGGATGTGGTGATCAGCCGCTAATCATGTAGCGCCTGAAAGTCAGTCTTCGCGAGCAAGCTCGCTCCCACAGGGTTTCCGGTCACCCTGTGGGAGCGAGCTTGCTCGCGATGGCGTCAGCGGCCATACGCCCATTCAGCGGTTGCGCAACGCCTCAAGCAGTTGGTGCGTCGGATACCCATCCGCTGGCCAGCCAAACGATTGCTGCGCGCTGCGGATCGCCTTGCGGGTGTTGGCGCCGATGATGCCGTCGGGGTTGCCTGCGTCGTAGTTGTGCTTGCCCAGCAGCGTCTGCAGCTCGATACGTTCGCTGCGGCTCAGGGGCAGATCCTCTTTCGGCCACTGGCCGTAGACCAGGCCTGCACCGCTGAAGCGTTCCGACAACAGCCCAACCGCCAACGCATAGGACGACGAGTTGTTGTACTTGAGGATGGCGCGGAAGTTATCGAATATCAGGAACGCCGGGCCGCGATGGCCTGCCGGCAGGAGAAGGGACGCCGAGAGTTGCTTGTCCTCCGGCGTTATCGGCAGGCCACCGTATTCTGAAACGCCCAGCCGCTCCCATTCAGCGACAGGCTTGCGGATCGTGCCATCGGCCAGCGTGTAGTCGAAGCCCTCGTTGAGCGAGACCTCGAATCCCCACCGTTGGCCACGCTGCCAGCCGGAGCTCTGCAGATAATGCGCGGTCGACGCCAGGGCATCGGTTGAGCTCCCCCAGATGTCGCGGCGACCGTCGCCGTCAAAATCCACCGCATGGGTGTTGTAGGTGGTCGGAATGAACTGGGTCTGGCCCATGGCTCCAGCCCAGGAGCCGAGCATTTTTTCCGGTGAGATATCGCCTTGTTGCAGGATCTGCAACGCGGCGATCAGTTGGGCATGGGCAAAGGCGGGACGCCGTCCCTCATAGGCCAGGGTTGCCAGGGAGTTGATGACGGACTTGGTGCCCTGGAACTGGCCGAAGTTGCTCTCCATGCCCCACACCGCTACCAGCGCCGCGCGATCAACACCATAACGTTGCTCGATGTTTTGCAGGACCTGGGCGTTCTGTTGGATCAGGCTCTTGCCTTTATTGACCCGCAGTGGCGACAGCGCGCCGTCGAGGTATTCCCACACGGGGCGGGTGAATTCGGGCTGGCTGCGATCGGCCTTGATGACGCTCATGTCCGGGCTGACGCCGATAAATGCGCGATCGAACAGATCGCCGCGGATCCCGGCGGCCAGCGCCTCTCGGCGAAACCCGGCCTGCCATTCGGCGAAAGTCTGGGTTGGTACGATGTCCAGGTCGTCACTGGTCGGCATGACCGGCGGCACGATGGCGGGGGCGGTCACGGCGGGTGCGGACTGCAACGGTTGGGCGTCGGCGGCGGTAGGTTTTTCGGCGCAGGCGACAAGCAGGACGACGCTTGTGGCAACAATCATTTGGCGCAGTGGCCAACGATGGGAAAGACAGAAGGGCATGCACGGGTCCAGAAATACAAATCAGGTGCCGACCTTAACATGCGAAAGGGGCGTAGGGCTTGTCTGGGTGTTTCAAGCTGCCAGAAAGCAAGAAGCCTCCCAGTTGTCAGACTGGAAGGCTTCGCGGCGGTAGCTGCCCTTGCCCTTGGCGGGTCGTTCCTGGCGGCTGCGGAACAGGGGTTGGGCGACGATGGATTTGGCCTTGTTGGGGCCATGCCTGGATGGCTTTTTGCTCATGATGGGGTCTCTCGTTGGGGTGGTTTTGCGGGGCAATCATGGGGCAGAGTAGGGGGGTTGTCCATAGGGTAAATGGGGGCAATAGCTGTAGGAACAAGAGCGGAAAAGATCGCAGCCTTCGGCAGCTCCTACAGAGGTTTTCATCTACATTCGTAGGAGCTGCCGAAGGCTGCGATCTTTTTATTCAGCTGGCAGAGTCAGTCGCTGGCCCGCCATCAACAACGACAACCGACTGAGGCTCATCCACGGCGAGCCGGCAGCCTGGCCCTTGATCTGCGCATCGATGCGCTGGGCTTCCAGCAGCAGTTGTGCCCAGCGTGACGCCGAGTACCGTTGCAGGGCTTTGCTCATCAGCGGTTTGCGTTTATCCCACACGGGCGGACGGGCCTGGCTGAAGGCCTTGTCCAGAGGCACGCCCTGGCTGTATTGCAGCGACAGGTTGGCCAGCAGCCGCAGCTCCCGGGCCAGGGCCCAGAGAATCACCGGTGGCTCGACGCCTTCGCCTCGCAAGCCTTCGAGCATGCGCAAGGCATGGGCAGCCTCGCCGTTGAGGATCGCATCGGTCAGCCCGAAGACATCGAAGCGGGCGCTGTCGGCCACGGCGGCCTGGACCGTTTCCACGGTGATCTGCCCGCCCTCGGCCATCAGCTTGAGTTTTTCGATTTCCTGGGCGGCGGCCAGCAGGTTGCCTTCGACCCGGGCGGCGATCAACTCCACCGCGTCCTGGCTGGCCGACAGCCCGGCCTGGGACAGACGCTGGCGGATCCAGCTCGGCAACTGGCTGACGTCCACCGGCCAGATCTGCACGAACTGGGTCTGCGGTCCTTCGACCAGGGCCTTGCCCCACTTGGTTTTCTGCGCACTGCCGTCGAGTTTCGGCAGGCTGATGAGCAGTACCGTGTCTTCGGCTGGCCGCGAGCAATATTCGATCAGCGCGGCGGCACCTTTGTCACCGGGTTTGCCTGACGGCAAGCGCAGTTCGAGCAGGCGTTTCTCGGCAAACAGCGACATGCTTGCCCCGGCCTGCAACAACGTACCCCAATCGAAACTGGCGTCGGCGGCGAACACCTGGCGTTCGTCGAAACCTTGCTGGCGAGCTGCGGAGCGGATGGCGTCGGCGGCTTCCTGGCACAGCAGCGGGTCATCGCCGCTGATGATGTAGACCGGCGCGAGGGCGCCTTGCAGGTGTTTGCCGAGTTGAGCGGGAGCGAGCTTCATAAGAGAAGGCGAGCGGGGCGCCAAGGCGCCCCGCAAGGCTTATTCAGCAGGGAGTTGCATCGGCGACTGTTGCGGGGTTTCCGCCTCAGCCTTGCGTGCCGCTTCCAGTGCGTCGGCTTCTTGCTTGGCCTTGGCGTCAGCGGTCTGCTGCAATTGCTCCAGCTGGGCGGGCGTCAGTTGCTGCAGGCGCAGCATCATGCGCTGGACCAGGTCGCGTCGCATTTCTTCGCGTACTTCGCTGGATTCCTGGTCGGAGCCGGTGATGTTATTGCCGTCATGCAGGTAGACCTTCTGCACCTGCAGCTTGTCGTCCATCAGCACAAGGTCGTTCCGGCCGCGGATTTGATAGTTCAGCACGTTGTTCAGCTCGTACTCGGCCGAACGACCGGCACCGGCATAGCTCAGGCTGCGCTGGTTTTGCTGCTCGCGGGTCAAGACCAACTTGTACGGCGCACCGCCGTAGACTTTCACGCCGCTGTTTTCCAGCGCATCGCGCAACGCTTTTACTGTTTCGCCATAAGCATCGCGTGCGCTGAGATCCAGCTCGGTGATGGCCAGATCGGTGGTGCCGGTACCGCGCAGCTGGAAGCCGCAGGCACTCAACAGGACCGCCAGGCCCATCACCAGCAGATTACGTTTGATCATCTTGTTGCTCCCCTTGAAAACCCATGGGCCGAGCGTGCGGCCCCGCGGGTCATGTTCGGCGCCGGGCCCGTGGCCCGGTCGCCTGATCCAATTAGCTTGCGACGATATTGACCAGCTTGCCGGGCACGACGATCACTTTACGGATCGTCAGGCCATCGACAAAGCGCAGCACGTTCTCATTGGCTCGCGCCGCGGCCTCGACTTCCTCGCGAGTGGCGGCGGCCGGCATCTCGATCTGGCCGCGCAGCTTGCCGTTGACCTGGATGACCAGGGTCAGGCTGTCCTGCACCAGCGCGGTTTCGTCCACCAGCGGCCAACGGGCGTCGATCACCGGGTCGGCGTGACCCAGTTGATTCCACAACTCGTGGCTGATGTGCGGGGTGATCGGCGCCAGCAACAGCGTCACCGCTTCCAGGCCTTCCTGGATCAGAGCGCGATCCTGCTCGGTGCCTTGGGCGGCTTTTTCCAGTACGTTCATCAGCGTCATCACCTGGGCGATGGCGGTGTTGAATTTGTGGTTCTGGCCGACGTCATGGCTGGCCTGCTTGATGGCCAGGTGGATCGCGCGGCGAACGACTTTCTGATCGTCGTTCAGGCTGGCGACATCCAGTTTCCCCGGCAGGCCCTGGGTGACGTGGGCCTGGGCCAGGCGCCAGACGCGCTTGAGGAAGCGGTGCGAGCCCTCGACGCCCGAGTCGGACCACTCTGCGCTCATGTCAGGTGGCGAGGCGAACATCATGAACAGGCGGCAGGTGTCGGCGCCGAACTGGTCGATCATCGACTGTGGGTCGACGCCGTTGTTCTTCGACTTGGCCATTTTCTCGGTGCCGCCGATTTCCACCGGCAGGCCGTCGGCGATCAGCTTGGCGCTGATGACCTTGGCCTTGCTGTCGCGTTCGAGTTCGACGTCGCTCGGGTTGAACCAGGTGTAGGCACCGTTGGCTTCGCGACGATAGTAAGTCTCGGCGATCACCATGCCTTGGGTCAGCAAGTTCTTGAACGGCTCGTTGGAGCTCACCAGGCCTTCGTCACGCATCAGCTTGTGGAAGAAGCGCGCGTAGAGCAGGTGGAGAATGGCGTGTTCGATGCCGCCGATGTACTGGTCCACCGGCAACCAATGGTCGGCCGCGGATTTTTCCACCAGGCCGCCTTGATAGTGCGGCGAGGCGTAGCGGGCGTAGTACCAGGAGGACTCGACGAAGGTGTCCATGGTGTCGGTTTCGCGCTTGGCCGGTGCACCGCATTTCGGGCAGTTGCACTCATAGAACTCGGGCATGCGCGCCAGGGGCGAACCGGCGCCGTCGGGTACGACGTCTTCCGGCAGGACCACCGGCAGTTGATCTTCCGGCACCGGTACGTCGCCACACGCGTCGCAATGCACGATCGGGATCGGGCAGCCCCAGTAGCGCTGCCGGCTGATGCCCCAGTCGCGAAGGCGGAACTGGGTGCGCGAAGCGCCGAGGCTCTTCTTGATCAGGGCCACTTCGATGGCATCGAACGCGCCAGCGAAATCCAGGCCATCGAACTCACCGGAATTGATCAGCTCGCCGTGCTCACCGTAGGCGTCTTGCCAAGGTGCCGGGGTCTGGTCGCCGGCGCTGGTGCGCACGACCGGTTTGACCGGCAGGTTGTACTTGTGGGCGAACTCGAAATCGCGCTCGTCGTGGGCCGGAACGGCCATGACCGCGCCGTCGCCGTAGTGCATCAACACGTAGTTGGCGACCCACACCGGCAGTTTCTCGCCGGTGAGCGGGTGCTCGACGAACAGGGAAGTCGCCAGGCCTTTCTTTTCCTGCGTGGCGACGTCGGCTTCAGCGACGCTGCCGCCTTTGCATTCAGCGATGAACGCCTGCAGCTCGGGGTTGTTTTGCGCTGCCAGGGTCGCCAGCGGATGCTCGGCGGCCACGGCCACGTAAGTGGCGCCCATCAGGGTGTCCGGACGGGTCGTGAAGACTTTCAGGGTGCCGGCTTCGCCAATGGAGGCGACGTCGTAGGGGAACTGCACTTCCATGCCCCGGGACTTGCCGATCCAGTTGCGCTGCATGGTCTTGACCTGCTCGGGCCAGCCGGTCAGCTCGTCGAGGCTCTCCAGGAGTTCATCCGCATAGGCGGTGATCTTGAAGTAGTACATCGGGATCTCGCGCTTTTCGATCAGCGCGCCGGAGCGCCAGCCACGACCGTCGATCACTTGCTCGTTGGCCAGTACGGTCTGGTCCACCGGGTCCCAGTTCACGGTGCCGTTCTTGCGGTAGATCACGCCTTTTTCGAACAGGCGGGTGAACAGCCATTGTTCCCAGCGGTAGTAATCAGGCTTGCAGGTGGTGACTTCGCGGGACCAGTCCACCGCCAGGCCCAGGCTGCGCAGCTGGGACTTCATGTAGGCGATGTTTTCGTAGGTCCACTTGGCGGGGGCCACGTTGTTCTTCATCGCGGCGTTTTCCGCCGGCATGCCGAAGGCGTCCCAACCCATGGGTTGCAGGACGTTCTTGCCTTGCATGCGCTGGTAGCGGGAGATCACGTCGCCGATGGTGTAGTTGCGCACGTGCCCCATGTGTAGCTTGCCGCTGGGGTAAGGGAACATCGACAGGCAGTAGTAAGTTTCCTTGCCTGGCTGTTCGCTGACTTCAAAGGACTTTTGCTCGTCCCAGAACGACTGGGCGGCGGCTTCGATTTCACGGGGCTGGTAGTGTTCGTGCATGGCTACTTTTGTACTGAATGGGGTGGCCCAATCCTCTTCGTTGCCATGCTGGACGCGGACGACGCCAAATGCGGCGTTTTCGATGCCCAGCCAAGCTGGAAGTGGAGTTACAGGAAGCGCCGTAGCATACATGACCGCGCTCTGCCGAGGGAAACCCTGATTGCTGCCGAACCATTGCCGAACCTTGCAGACCTTCGCCGACGATCGGCGTTCAGGGCCGTTGGTCGCGGCGCGCTGCCGGTTTGCCCAGCGAAGCTAAGCTTCTCAATGGGGAGTGAGTCTTATCTTCAATGAGGTGAGGGATGGTTGAATCACAACGAAAAGTCGCTACACCTGAGTTATACGAAAAACTGATCGATCGTCTCGGGGTGGCCCTGGACGCTGCAAGAACCGCCGGTCGCTTGCGTGATGAACGCCCGGCAGAGCTGGAACTGCGAGGCTTGAGCCCCGCAGAGTTCGAACTGGTCAAGGCCTACCTTGAGCAGGTCGGGCACCAGGCCCCTGCAATCGGGGCCCAGGCAAACAAGCGTCTCGATGCGCCCCGTTCGGCCAAAGTTGTCTGGCTAAAGGATCGGACGCCTGACAAGGATGCTGTAAAGGTCCGGTCACTGCAGTTCAAGTAACGCCGGATTCACGCGTGTCGCTTTTTTTGATTCGAGGTTTTTGGAATCTGTTGTCGCTTTGCGTCAACCCACCTAGGCTTCGGGCATCTATGGAGATGCCCGATGCCGTTTCGCTATTTCATCAAACAACTTTTATTGCCGCCCGGCATTCTTCTGCTGCTATTGGCGCTTGCCTGGTGGTGGCGTCACTCCCGGCCGCGCCTGGCCCGGGTGTGTTTTGCCGTGGGGTTGGGTGGCTTCTGGCTGCTGAGCCTGCCGGTGGTGGTGCAATGGAGTGCCAGGGCGTTGGAGCGCGAACCGCCGCTGCTGCGCAGCGAATGGACGACCCTGGCCCAGCACGCCGACGCCATCGTGGTCCTGGGCTCGGGGCGCGAGCGCGGCGATCTGGCCTGGGGTGCCGATCAGCCCACTGGTGTGGGTCTTGAGCGCCAGCGTTATGCGGCGCGGTTGGCCAAGGCTTCGGGCTTGCCCGTGCTGACAACCGGCGGCTTGCACTACGGTACCCCGCCCAGCGAGGCCAGGCTGATGGCCGACTCGATGCTCGACGACTTCGGCGTGACCGTGCGCTGGCAGGAGGAGCGCAGCCGCACCACGTGGGAAAACGCCCAGATGAGCGCGCAGATCTTGCTGCCCGAAGGGGTGAAGCGCGTGGTGGTTGTGACCCAGGCCTGGCACATGCCACGCGCGGTCTGGAGTTTCGAGCGGGCAGGTTTCGAGGTAATCCCGGCGCCGGTGGGCTTCCTGGGCCAGGATAACGCCCGGCCACTGGGCGGCTGGATGCCGGAATTCAAGTCGATCTGGCAGTCGGGACAGCTGATGAATGAAGCGGTGGGACTGGTGGGGTATTGGTTGTTCTATCGCTGAGTAATGTTGCAAAAAATGCAATTACCCCGCTGGAGCGCACCTGTAGGAGCTGTGTAGGAGCTGCGTAGGAGCTGCCGAGTGCAACGAGGCTGCGATCTTTCCCTAGACACTTGAATCTCAAGCGAAAGATCAAAAGATCAAAAGATCAAAAGATCGCAGCCTTCGGCAGCTCCTACAAAGTCCAGCGGGAGCCAGGGGTGTCAAACGAGTTAAACGGTCTTGGCCATCCGTCCCGCCATCAGCGCCCAGCCCAGCAGCAACACGCACAGGACGATCAGCGGCCACGAGCGCCATTGCAGGTACGGCGTCAGTTCCTGCATCGGCACCACGTCGCCGTAAAGGATGCCGCGTTCGAATTGCGGGATGCTGGCGGTGATCTGGCCGAAGGGGTTGATCAGGCCGGTGACGCCGTTGTTGGTGGCGCGAATCATCCAGCGGCCGGCCTCCAGCGCTCGCATCTGAGCCATCTGCAGGTGTTGCAGCGGGCCGATCGAGGTGCCGAACCAGGTGTCGTTGCTGATCGTCAGGAGCAGGTCACTGCGGGCCGAAAGACTGGCGGCGAACTCCGGATAGACCACCTCGTAACAGATAAAGGGCGCGATCTGGTAACCCTTGGCCTGGAGCAATGGCTGGTCAGCCGGGCCGCGGGCGAAATCCGACATCGGCAGGTCAAAAAACGCGATCACTCCGCGCAGCAGGTCTTGCAATGGCACGTATTCGCCAAACGGCACGAGCTTTTGCTTGAGGTAAGTCCCGTCGCCTTCACCCGTTACGGTGATGCCATTGAAGTAGCGTTTTTCGTGGCGTACCAGTTGGCGAATCGGTACGCCGGTAATCAGCGCCGAGTGCCGCTCGGCGGCAAAACTGCCCATCATGTCCAGGTAGCCCTGGGCGGACTCCTTGAGCACGGGCACGGCGGTTTCCGGCCAGATCAGCAGGTCGACACGCTTGGAGGTGAAACTCATGTCGCGGTACAGCGCCAACTGGGCGTTGAGCTGTTCCGGGTCCCATTTCATGCTTTGTTCAATGTTGCCCTGGATCGCCGCGACACTCAGCGGGTCGCCCGAAGGACGGGTCCAGGCATGCCCTTTAAGCGTCATGCCGGCGATCCACGGGCCTATCAACAGCGCCATACCCGCGACGATGAAGCCTTTGCGCCCGGAGCGCAGCAGCCGGGGCGCGTTGTACAGCAGCGCGGCGGTCAGGGCCAGGGTGAAGGAAATCAGCCACATCCCACCCAGCGGCGCGAGGCCGGCCAGTGGGCCGTCGAGCTGGCTGTAGCCGGAGTAAAGCCAGGGGAAACCGGTCAGGAACCAGCCGCGAAACGCCTCCTGGCCCAACCACAGCGCGGCGAACGCCAAGGCATCGGCCAAGGGCGCTTCGCTGCGCCGCAGCCAGCGCGCCCAGAGCCAGGCGGGCAGGGCGAAGAACCAGGCGATGGCGGCGATGAACAACAGCATCAGCAACCCGGCGAGCAACACCGAGGCGCCACCGAAGTTATGGATACTGACGTAGATCCAGCTGGTGCCGGCGCCAAACAGGCCGAAGCCGAAGCACCAGCCGCGTCCCAGCGCCTGGCGCGGCGAGAGCTCGCGCAAGCCCGCATAAAACAGCCCGACCGCCAGCAGTGCCAGCGGCCAGATGTTGAAGGGCGCCAGGGCCAGGGTGGTGATCGCACCGGCCGCCACGGCCAGCAGGTTACCGGGCCAGCCGGGGCGGGTTATCCAGCGCATGTGTTTCCTTAGCGGGTCTCGCAGGGTTTAACGGGCAATGGGGGACAGGCGCAGCAGATGGATCCGGCGGCTGTCGGCGTTCAGGATGCGGAAGCGCCAGGAACCGATCTCGGTGGTTTCGTTGCGCTTGGGCAGGTGTCCGAAAGCACTCATCACCAGGCCGCCGACCGTGTCGAACTCATCGTCGGAAAATTCGCTGTCAAAAAACTCGTTGAAGCTTTCGATCGGGGTCAGGGCCTTGATCAGGAAATCGCCGCTGGGCAGTGGCTTGATGTAGCTGTCTTCCTCGACGTCATGCTCATCTTCGATGTCGCCGACGATCTGTTCGAGCACGTCTTCAATCGTCACCAGTCCGGCCACGCCGCCGTATTCGTCGATGACGATGGCCATGTGGTTGTGGTTGGCGCGGAATTCACGCAACAGCACGTTCAGGCGCTTGGACTCGGGCACGAAGGTGGCCGGACGCAGCAAGTCCTTGATGTTGAAGCTGTCGCCGTTCTCCTGGAGGATCAGCGGCAGCAGGTCCTTGGCCAGCAGCACGCCCATGACATCGTCATGGCTTTCACCGACGACCGGGTAGCGCGAGTGGGCGGAGTCGACCACGGCGGGCAGGAATTCGCGAGGTGTCTGGGTCGCCTTGATGCTGATCATCTGCGAACGCGGGACCATGATGTCCCGCACTTGCAGGTCTGCGACCTGGATGGCGCCTTCGACGATGGCCAGCGCTTCGCTGTCCAGCAATTTGTTCTGGTGTGCATCGCGCAGCAGCTCAAGCAGCTCCTGGCGGTTTTTCGGCTCATGGGCAAAAGCCTGGGTGAGCTTGCCCAGCCATGACTTATGCCCGTTGGTCGATCGATCTTCGCTCATAGCGATTACTCTGAATCCTTTGTCGTGACAGTTGATGTATCAATGTTCATCGTCGGCGTAAGGGTCGGGATGCCCCAGTTCGGCAAGCAACGTCCGTTCCAGTCCTTCCATTTCCTCGGCCTCGTCGTCTTCTATATGGTCGTAGCCCAGCAGATGCAAGCAGCCATGAATCACCAGATGGGCCCAATGGGCTTCGGGGGACTTGCCTTGCTCGGCGGCTTCGCGCTCCACCACCGGGACACAGATCACCAGGTCGCCCAGCAGCGGGATGTCGAGCAACTCATCGGGGACGTCGGCGGGGAACGACAGCACATTGGTGGCGTAGTCTTTCTGCCGCCAGGTGTGGTTGAGTTCGCGGCCTTCGGGTTCGTCCACCAAACGGATGGTCAGCTCCGAATCGGCGCTGCGCTGGCGCAGGGCCAGTTCGCACCATTGGCGGAAGAGGGCTTCGCTGGGGGCGGGATGGTCGCTGGCCAGTTGCAGGTCGAGTTCAAGCATCGTGGCTATTGCCCCTGGCTGCGGGCAGGTCTTCGGCCGGGCGATTCTCGAAACGTTCATAGGCTTCGACAATGCGTTGTACCAGGGGATGGCGCACCACGTCCTTGGGCATGAAGTGCGTGAAGCTGATGCCCGGGACGTCCTTGAGCACCTGGATCACGTGGTTCAGTCCGGACTTGGTGCCCCGCGGCAGGTCGACCTGGGTGATATCCCCGGTGATGACGGCGGTGGAGCCGAAGCCGATCCGCGTCAGGAACATCTTCATCTGTTCGACCGTGGTGTTCTGGCTTTCGTCGAGGATGATGAAGCTGTTGTTCAGCGTGCGACCGCGCATATAGGCCAGCGGCGCGACCTCGATGACCTGGCGCTCGATCAGCTTGGCGACGTATTCGAAGCCGAGCATTTCGTACAGCGCGTCATAGAGCGGACGCAGGTATGGGTCGATTTTCTGGGCCAGGTCGCCGGGCAGGAAGCCGAGCTTTTCGCCCGCTTCGACTGCCGGACGCACCAGCAGGATGCGTCGTACCTGTTCGCGCTCCAGCGCGTCGACGGCGCAGGCCACGGCCAGGTAGGTCTTGCCGGTACCGGCCGGGCCGATGCCGAAATTGATGTCGTTGGCCAGGATTTCCTTCACGTAGCGCTGCTGATTCAAGCCGCGTGGGCGAATCATGCCTTTTTTCGTGCGCAGGGCCACGGCAGGTTCGAAAGGGGCGTGGTTGTCGAGCTCTTCGACCGCCGATTCCTGCAGGAACAGGTGGACCATGTCCGGAGACAGCTCGCTCGCCTTGGTTTCCCGATAGAGGCGGCGCAGCAGGTTTTCCGCGGAGGAGGTGTGCTTGGGTTCGCCGATCAGCTCGAACTGGTTCCCGCGGTTGCGGATCTCGATGGCCAGGCGCTGTTCGATCAAGCGCAGGTGCTCGTCGAATTGCCCGCACAGATTGGCGAAGCGGCGAGCCTCAAAGGGCTCGAGTATGAAACGATGAGGTTCGATGGGTGCGTTCAAGGTCGTTTTTAGCCGCCCAGGGGCAATTAAGGTGAAATCAAGGATAACGCCAGTAGGCTGGGTGCGAAAGCTCTTAAGCGGGCGAATCTGACAACAGGCCCCACACAACTCATTGTGGGAGCGAGCCTGCTCGCGA
>NZ_JAOSHO010001140.1 GCF_025917275.1 Pseudomonas agronomica
GCCCTTTTCCAGGTAGGCATCGGTGATGGTCTTGAGCAACTCGTTAAGCTGCGGCACGCCCAGGCATTGGTTGATGTAGGGGGCAAGCAAGCGTTGGCGCTCGCGCTCGGACAAGGCGTCGGCGCCCTTGAGCTCGATGGTCTTGATGGGGAAACAACGGGTATCGGCGGGTTTTGTCGGCTGGATCGGCTTGGCTTCTTTGCCTGGCAGGTCCTTGAGTTCTTCGAGGCGTCGACGCTGTTCTTCGAGCAAGCGATTCTGACG
>NZ_JAOSHO010001141.1 GCF_025917275.1 Pseudomonas agronomica
GGATGTAGGCCACCGGCTCGCCGGAGCGACGACGACGCAGGTATTCGGAGAACAGCAGCGCCGCCTCGCTTGGCACGATCCGCTCGGGCCAGGTGTGCAGGAAGCTGCGGGACTTGCCCAGCGCAGCGGCCAGCAACAATTCGACATCCAGCCGTGGCGTTGGAGAATCCGGCAGCTCGGCGGCGCGTAACAGACTGGCGATGATGGTCATTTATTCACCTGTGCTTACTCGCCAATCGCGGCCAACTGGTCGGCCTGGTAT
>NZ_JAOSHO010001142.1 GCF_025917275.1 Pseudomonas agronomica
GTACATGATTTCGACGTGCTGCGCTCGGTGTCGCTGATCGAAGAAGACAATGGTCGCCGCGTGCGCATGGGCAACCTGGCGTTCCTCGGTTCCCACAGCGTCAACGGGGTGTCCGGGCTGCACACGCAACTGATGCGCAGCACGGTGTTCTCCGAGCTGCACAAGCTCTATCCGGAGCGAATCAATAACAAGACCAACGGCATCACGTTCCGCCGCTGGTTGTTCCAGGCCAACGCCGAATTGACCTCGATGATGGTCGAT
>NZ_JAOSHO010001143.1 GCF_025917275.1 Pseudomonas agronomica
CGGTCAATCGGCGCCACGCTTCTTGCGAATGATGGACAAGGACACGTTCTCGCCCAGTTATGACGTAGTCGCGGCACTCAACGCCCAGGGCGTCATCGACAAAGTCCCCACCAGCCTGCGTGACCTGGCGACGATGCAGAGTGCCTTCAACCAGTGGCATGAAGAGAGTGGCGGCCGGCCGATGTCGCAGATCTCGATGATGCTGGCTTACACCGTCAATCATTGAAACCGAGTTGCGGCCATCGCGAGCAAGCTCGCTCC
>NZ_JAOSHO010001144.1 GCF_025917275.1 Pseudomonas agronomica
TGATCGAGCAAGGCCTGGCGCACCTGCGCCACCAACCGAGGGTCGGCCTCGATGCGCCAGTCGGGGTGCGCGGCCAGATGCTCGGCGTAGAACTGCCAGAAGCCGGGCGCCAGCGTTCGCCAGAGCGCGGGGGCAACGTTCTCCCGGATGGGTTCGGTGTGGCCGAAGGTCTTGACCAGAAGCTCCGCCTCGGCTTTTTCCGGGCGCGCCATCATCAGGTACGCCTTGAGCTGATCGTAGGCAACCGCCGAGCGCTCGAC
>NZ_JAOSHO010001145.1 GCF_025917275.1 Pseudomonas agronomica
GATGGCATTCGGGCTCGGGCCAAGGCATCCCAGGACAACCCGACCCCGGCCAGCGAATTCGCCGCCGCGTTGCTCAAGGCCGTACGACAACCCAAGCCAGCCCGCTTGTTGCGCTTGGGCAACGGCAGCCGGGCGTTGCCGTTGATGGCCGGCCTGCTGCCCAAGGGGTTGCTGGAAAAAGGCCTGATGAAGCGGTTTGGGTTGAGTGGCTCGCTTTGATACTTGCAGCCATGTGGTTGTGACGGCCACTTCGAAAAT
>NZ_JAOSHO010001146.1 GCF_025917275.1 Pseudomonas agronomica
GGGCTGGCCTGTTCGCTGCCGGGATAGACACTGGATTGGGTCGCCATCAGCAACTGGCGATGCCGGGCCATTTCCAGGCATGACACGTAGTCATGGTGCGCCAGCGGATGATTCCGGCCGCACACCGTGACCATCTCCACGCTGCCCAGTACCCGGCGCTCCAGCGCCTCGGGGATCTGGTCGTGATAGAACAACAACCCGAGGTCGGCGCGACGTTCCACCAGTTTGCGCGCCACGTCGCCTTGGGCGGCGCTGGCC
>NZ_JAOSHO010001147.1 GCF_025917275.1 Pseudomonas agronomica
TCGACAAAGCGGCAGCAGACCGCGCCCTCGATTACTACCTGAAACCCAAATCCAGCACGCCGAAAACCGACCCAGGCCAGCTCTTCACTCTCATCAACGGCATCGACACCGAAGCCCTTCTCGCCAACCTCAGCGAAACCCTGGCCTCGGCCAATGCCATGATCAATGACCTGGCCTTCGACCTGGAAGGCTCGCGCCGGCACGTCGCCCTGGGCATCCTGCAACTGGTCGAACTGAGCGGACTGCTGGCGAATCGG
>NZ_JAOSHO010001148.1 GCF_025917275.1 Pseudomonas agronomica
GACGTGATCAAGTCCGTGGCCCAGCAAACCAACCTGCTGGCCCTCAACGCAGCCATCGAAGCAGCCCGTGCTGGCGAGGCCGGACGAGGCTTTGCCGTGGTCGCCGACGAGGTTCGCAGCCTCGCCCAGCGCACCCAGAAGTCCACCGAAGAAATCGAAGAACTGATCGTTGGCCTGCAAAACGGCACCGAGCAGGTCGCGACCATCATGGACAACAGCCGCAACCTGACCGACAGCAGCGTCGAACTGACCCG
>NZ_JAOSHO010001149.1 GCF_025917275.1 Pseudomonas agronomica
CGTTCGCCTACACCTCGACCGCCTTTCCCATGCTCACCGGGACCCTGGTGACTGTGGCCGGTTTCGTGCCCATCGGCCTGAACGCCAGTTCGGCAGGGGAATACACCTTCACGCTGTTCGCGGTGATCGCCGTGGCGATGCTGGTGTCCTGGATCGTCGCGGTGCTGTTTGCGCCGGTGATCGGCGTGCACATCCTCAGCACCGACATCAAACCCCACAGCGCCGAGCCGGGGCGGATCGGCCGGGCGTTCAA
>NZ_JAOSHO010000115.1 GCF_025917275.1 Pseudomonas agronomica
CTCGGCAGCTCCTACGCTGCTCCTATGCTTCTATGCAGCGCCGTCGAGGAACCGCTCGGCGTAGTGACACGCCACCAGCCGGTTATCCAACGGCCGCAACGCCGGTTCCTCAGTCTTGCAGCGCTCGGTCGCGTACGGGCAGCGCTTGTGGAAGGCGCAGCCAGACGGTGGGTTGAGCGGGTTGGGCAGTTCGCCGACGATCTTGATCTTCGGCTTGTTCGGGTCCGGGTGGATGGTCGGGGTGGCTGACAGCAGTGCCTGGGTGTACGGGTGCAATGGGCGGCTGTAGATCGACTCGTTGGGGCCCATTTCCACCGGGCGGCCGAGGTACATCACCATTACGTCATCGGCGACGTGCTGCACCACCGCCAGGTTGTGGGAAATGAACACGTAGGCGGTGTTGAATTCCTGCTGCAGGTCCATGAACAGGTTCAGCACCTGGGCCTGGATCGACACGTCCAGCGCCGAGGTCGGTTCGTCCGCCACCAGCACCTTGGGTTGCAACATCATGGCGCGGGCCAGGGCGATGCGCTGGCGCTGGCCGCCTGAGAACATGTGCGGGTAGCGCTGGTAATGCTCGGGGCGCAAGCCCACCTGCTTCATCATCGCCTGGACTTTCTCGCGCCGCTCGGTGGCCGACAGGTTGGTGTTGATGAGCAATGGCTCGGCCAGTTGATCACCGATTTTCTGCCGCGGGTTGAGGGACGCATAAGGGCTCTGGAACACCATCTGCACGTCTTTGCGCAACTGCTTGCGTTCGGCCTTGTTGGCGCCGGCCACTTCCTGCCCGGCGATTTTCAAGGAGCCGGAGGACGGCTCTTCGATCAGCGTCAGGGCCCGGGCGAGGGTGGATTTGCCGCAACCGGATTCACCCACCACGGCCAGGGTCTTGCCGGCTTCCAGTTCGAACGACACACCGTTGAGGGCGCGCACGGTCGCATGGCCCTTGAACATGCCACGGGACACTTCGTAATGACGGGTCAGGTCACGGGCGGTAAGTACGACGGCCATCACGCCACCTCCTGGTTCAACGGGTAGAAGCAGCGGGCGAGGCTGTTGGTTTTTGGATCGAGGGCAGGGCGCTCCTGGCGGCAGTTGTCGCGCACGTACGGGCAGCGCGGCGACAGCAGGCAGCCTTGCGGACGGTCATAGCGACCGGGGACGATGCCGGGCAATGTCGCCAGGCGCTCGGCGCCCATGCTGTGCTCCGGAATCGCCGCCAGCAGTGCTTCGCTGTACGGATGCGCCGGAATGTCGAACAGCTGCGGCACCTGGCCCACTTCCACGGCCTGGCCGGCGTACATCACGCACACGCGCTGGGCGGTTTCGGCGACGACGGCGAGGTCGTGGGTGATCAGTACCAAGCCCATGTCCTGCTCTTTTTGCAGGGCCAGCAGCAGGTCCATGATCTGCGCCTGGATGGTCACGTCGAGGGCGGTGGTCGGTTCGTCGGCGATCAGCAGTTTTGGTTCGCCGGCAATCGCCATGGCAATCGCCACGCGCTGGCTCAT
This sequence comes from Pseudomonas agronomica, assembly GCF_025917275.1. GTDB lineage: Bacteria > Pseudomonadota > Gammaproteobacteria > Pseudomonadales > Pseudomonadaceae > Aquipseudomonas > Aquipseudomonas agronomica. Next base: position 1,512 of record NZ_JAOSHO010000115.1, read on the forward strand.
GCCGCCGGACAGTTGGTGCGGGTAGGCGTCCATGCGGCTGGCGGCGCCGGGGATCTCGACTTTTTCCAGCAGTTCGATGGCGCGCTTGCGCGCGGCCTTGCCGGACATCTTCAGGTGCAGGCGCAGCACTTCTTCGATCTGGAAACCCACGGTGTAGCTGGGGTTGAGCGCGGTCATCGGGTCCTGGAACACCATCGCCAGGTCCTTGCCGACGATCTGCCGGCGCTGGCGGTTGCTCAGCTTGAGCATGTTCTTGCCGTCGAAGTTCAGCGCGTCGGCGGTGACGATGCCGGGGTGCTCGATCAGGCCCATCAGCGCCATCATGGTCACGGATTTACCCGAGCCCGATTCGCCGACGATCGCCAGGACTTCGCCTTTTTCCACACTCAGGTCCAGGCCGTCGACCACCGGCACGGCGGTGGCGTCGCCGAAGCGGACGTTGAGATTCTTGATTTCTAGCAGTGACATGGGAATCTCCTCAGGCGGCATTCTTGAGTTTCGGGTCCAGCGCATCGCGCAGCCCGTCGCCCATCAGGTTGATTGCCAGCACGCTGAGCAAAATGGTCAAGCCAGGTAGGCTCACGACCCACCAGGCGCGTTCGATGTAGTCGCGGGCCGAGGCCAGCATGGTGCCCCACTCCGGGGTAGGCGGCTGCACGCCGAGGCCGAGGAAACCCAGGGCGGCGGCGTCGAGGATCGCCGAGGAGAAGCTCAAGGTCGCCTGGACGATCAGCGGAGCCATGCAGTTGGGCAGCACGGTGATGAACATCAGGCGCGGCAGGCCGGCACCGGCCAGGCGAGCGGCGGTCACGTAGTCGCGGTTCAGTTCGCCCATCACGGCGGCGCGGGTCAGGCGCACGTAGGACGGCAGCGAGACGATGGCGATGGCGATCACGGTGTTGATCAGGCCTGGGCCGAGGATGGCGACAATCGCCACGGCCAGCAGCAAGGACGGCAGGGCGAGCATGATGTCCATCAGGCGCATGATGGTCGGGCCGAGGATGCGCGGGAAGAACCCGGCGAACAGGCCCAGCAGGATGCCCGGGATCAGCGACATCACCACCGACGACAAGCCGATCAGCAGCGACAGGCGCGAACCCTGGATCAGCCGCGAGAGCAGGTCGCGGCCCAGTTCGTCGGTGCCCAGCAGGAATTGCATCTGCCCGCCTTCCAGCCAGGCCGGCGGCGTCAGCAGGAAGTCGCGGTATTGCTCGCTCGGGTCATGAGGCGCGACCCACGGGGCGAAGATCGCGCAGAACACGATCAGGATCATGAACAGCAGCCCGGCGACAGCGCCCTTATTGCGGGAAAACGCGTGCCAGAATTCTTTGTACGGGGACGGGTACAGCAGGCTTTGATCGACTGCTACCGCGGTAGTTGGAGTACTCATGGTCTTGATCTCAGCGCTGGTGACGGATGCGTGGGTTGGCAAAGCCGTAGAGGATGTCCACGACGAAGTTGACCAGAATCACCAGGCAGGCGATTAACAGGATGCCGTTCTGCACCACGGGATAGTCCCGGGCGCCGATGGCTTCGATCAGCCACTTGCCGATGCCTGGCCAGGAGAAGATCGTTTCGGTCAGGACCGCACCGGCCAGCAGCGTGCCGACTTGCAGGCCGACCACGGTCAGCACCGGGATCAGCGCGTTGCGCAGGCCATGCACGAACACCACGCGCGACGGCGACAGGCCCTTGGCCTTGGCGGTGCGGATGTAGTCTTCGCGCAGCACTTCGAGCATCGAAGAGCGGGTCATGCGGGCGATCACTGCCAGCGGAATGGTGCCCAGCACGATGGCCGGCAGGATCAGGTGATGCAGGGCATCGAGGAACGCGCCCGGCTCGTCGGCCAGCAGCGTGTCGATCAGCATGAAGCCGGTTTTCGGCTCGATGTCGTAGAGCAGGTCGATCCGTCCCGACACCGGCGTCCAGCCCAGGGATACCGAGAAGAACATGATCAGGATCAGGCCCCACCAGAAGATCGGCATCGAGTATCCCGCAAGGGAGACCCCCATCACCCCATGGTCGAACAGGGACCCTCGCTTGAGTGCCGCGATCACCCCGGCCAGCAGGCCCAGGATACCGGCGAACAACAGCGCGGCCATGGACAGTTCCAGGGTCGCGGGAAACAGTGAGCTGAACTCGGTCCATACGCTTTCACGGGTACGCAGCGATTCGCCGAGGTCGCCGTGGGCCAGTTTGCCGATGTAGTCCAGGTACTGGGCATACAGCGGTTTGTTGAGGCCAAGGCGTTCCATTGCCTGTGCATGCATTTCGGGATCGACCCGACGTTCGCCCATCATCACTTCCACGGGGTCGCCGGGGATCATGCGAATCAACGCGAAGGTCAGCAAGGTGATGCCGAAGAACGTAGGGATCAATAATCCCAGTCGGCGGGCAATAAAACTAAACATCTTCAGGTGTACCTCATCAGCCGGTTAGGCGTGCCCTTCGATGCTTGGGATCAAGCGTCGAAGGGCGTTTTCTTATCTACTTCACCTGGGTGGTGGCGAAGTTGTTGGTGGTGAGCGGGCTAATCACGTAGCCCTCTACGTTGTTGCGCATTGCCGTGAACATCCGGGTGTGGGCCATGCTGATCCATGGCTGGTCCTGGTTGAAAATCACCTGGGCCTGCTCATAGAGCCTGGCGCGCTCCTCGGGGTTCACTGAGGCGCGTGCCTGGTCGAGCAGCGCCTGGAATTTCTCGTTGCACCAGCGCGCGTAGTTTTCGCCGTTCTTGGCGGCCTCGCAACTGAGCATAGGCGTCAGGAAGTTATCCGGGTCGCCGTTGTCGCCCGCCCATCCGGCCGACACCATGTCGTGCTCGCCGTTTTTCGCGCGCTTGAGCATTTCGCCCCATTCCATCACGCGGATGTCGACCTTGATCCCGACTTTCGCCAGGTCGGACTGCATCATCTGCGCGCCGAGCATCGGGTTGGGGTTGGTCGGGCCGCCGCCGTTGCGGGTAAACAGGGTGAAGACGGTGCCTTCCGGCACGCCGGCTTCCTTGAGCAGCTGGCGGGCCTTGTCCAAGTCGCGGGTCGGGTTCTTCAAGTCGTGGTTGTAGCCCAGCAGGGTCGGCGGATACGGGTTGACCGCCACGGTGGCGTTGCCCTTGCCGAAGAGCGCGTTGACGTAGGCTTCCTTGTCGAAGGCCAGGTCGATGGCTTTGCGCACCCGCACGTCGCTCATGTATTTATGGCTGGTGTTCAGCGCGGTGTAGGACACGGTCATCGCGTCCAGCTCGGTGACCTTCAGGTTCGGGTCTTTCTTGATGCTGGGGATGTCATCGGGCTTGGGGTACAGCGCGATCTGGCACTCGTTGGTCTTGAGTTTCTGCATGCGCACGTTGTTGTCGGTGGCGATGGCCAATATCAGCGCATCGGCCGGCGGCTTGCCACGGAAGTAGTCCGGGTTGGCCTTGAAGCGAACCTGGGCGTCCTTGTTGTAGCGCTGGAACACGAACGGGCCGGTGCCGATCGGCTTGCTGTTGAGGTCGCCGGTTTTGCCTGCCTTGAGCAACTGGTCGGCGTATTCGGCCGGGTAGATCGAGGAGAAGGCCATGGCGATGTCGGCCAGGAATGGCGCTTCGCGGCGGGTCAGGGTGAACTTGACCGTGTGCTCGTCAACTTTCTCGACGTTTTTCAGCAGTTCCTTGAAGCCCATGCTTTCAAAGTACGGGAAGCCCACGCTCGACAGTTTGTGCCAAGGGTGATTCGGGTCCAGTTGGCGCTGGAAACTCCAGACCACGTCGTCGGCGTTCATGTCGCGGGTCGGCTTGAAGTACTCGGTGGTGTGGAACTTGACGCCCTTGCGCAGGTGGAAGGTGTACGTCAGGCCATCGTCACTGATGTCCCAGGACTCGGCCAGGGCCGGAATCACTTCGGTGGTGCCGGGCTTGAAGTCGGCCAGGCGATTGAAAACGGTTTCCGCCGCAGCGTCGGCGGTGACTGCAGTCGTGTACTGGACAATGTCGAAGCCTTCCGGACTGGCTTCAGTGCAAACCACCAGGGGCTTGGCCGTGGCGCCAACGGCGACACTCAGCAGCGCGGCGGCGATGGCGGCGCGTAGGGGAATCATGTTCATCGTCAATCCTCTGCAATCGGGTAATTGGCAAAAGACCGGGCGGACGACCTCGTGAGTCGACCGCCCGGTGGCAGTTTAGAGAATGTTGAACGGGATGGTGGTGACCAGGCGGAATTCGTTGATGCTGCCGTCGATCTGATTACGGCTGGAGCGGTGTTCCGTGTAGGTCGCGCGGACTGCGGTGGCCTTCAAAGGACCGCTTTGTACCGCGTAGGAAGCGCCGACGCCGGTTTCATAGTGGTTCTCGTCGTCCAGGCCACGTACGTCATAGGCGGTGCCGGTGTAGTGGGTGCCGTCGATACCCCAGCCGCGGGCGCGGTAGACGTTGAACTTGAGGCCAGGAACGCCGTATTCGGCCATGTTGATGCCGTAGGCGATCTGGAAGGATTTCTCGTTCGGTCCGTTGAAGTCCGACAGCAGGGAGTTGGCCAGGTAGATGCCGTTGGTTTCGTGCAGGTAGTCGAAGTACTCGTTACCGTTCACGGCCTGGTAGGAGAAGGTCAGCGTGTGAGCCTGGTGGGTCAGGCCCAGCGACAGGGAATAGGTGTCGTTGTCGATCTCACCCATCTCTTTTTTGCCTTCATCCACGGTCTTGTAGTAATTCAGACCGGTCGTCAGCGCCAACACCGATGCGTCACCCAGTTCATGGGTAGCGCCGAAATAGTACTGGTTCCAGAAGTCTTCGACCTGGGACGCGTACACGCTGGTCTTCAGGCTCTTGAGCGGCTGATAGTTCAGGCCGGCGACGCTGACCTTATCGGTCTCTGCCCCATTGTTGTTGTATTCAGAGCGGAACTTCGAAAGGCTCTGTTCGGTTCGTGGCGATACGCGGTCGAACACGCCGGCATCGAACGAGAGGTTGCTGAACTCTTCGCTGTGCAGGCTCACACCTTCAAAGCTCGAAGGCAGCGCACGGTTGCCGATGACATCGACAATCGGGGTGCTGAAGTTCTGGCGGCCGGCGGTCAGCGTGGTGTTGGAAACCCGTGCCTTGACGTTGGCCAGGCCCAGCTTGCTCCATTGGTCCACAGCGTCGCCGTTGTTCTCGGCCAGCGTACGGTTACCGCCGTTGGCGATGTCCTTGCGGCTGCGGTCCAGGACCACTGCGTTGTAGGCAGCGACTTCGGTGCTGAAACCAACGGTGCCCTGGGTGAAGCCCGAGGTGTAGTTGAGGATGGTGCCCTGGACCCAGTTGATACGACGATCGGTAGGACGTGTCTCGCCGTGTTTCTGATAACTGAAGTTGCCACGCTTCAGCAGCTCGTTGGCGTACCAGTTACGCGTGGTGCCTGACAGGCTTTGGCCGTCGAGAAAACCTTTGGCTTCGGATTGGGCGCTGGTGCTCGCCAATTCGGTCGGAACGAAAGCCTGGCTCTGGGATTCAGCGTAAGCCGTTGCCGTAACGCTGCTGATGGCCAAGGCCAGTATCGCGGTGCTGCTCAATTTCATCGGTAACGCTCCTTTTCTTTCTTTTTCATGCCGTTCTTTTTTGGTGATACGGCTATCGGTTTGGAACTCATTTCCAGCTTGCAAACGTTTGCTTGGCGCCTGATCGGCGAATTACGGCAAGACGTCTGCGTGAGGGCTTCCATGGAAGCCCTCGCTGTGCGGCTAAGCGGTTATGGGTTCAGGCTGACGCCCGAGAAGACGTTGCGACCGAAGGGGCTGACCTTGAACCCTTCGACTTTGGCACTCAGCGGCTGGTTGACCGTCGAGTGGGCAACAGGGGTGATCGGCACTTGCTGCTTGAGCAACTGCTGGGCCTGTTTGTAGAGCACGGTGCGCTGGTCGCGGTCGGTGACGACCTTGGCCTGCTTGATCAGCTTGTCGTAATCCTGGTCACACCACATGGAGTAGTTGTTGCCGCCAATGGCGTCGCAGCTGTAGAGCGTGCCCAGCCAGTTGTCCGGATCCCCGTTGTCGCCGGTCCAGCCGATCAGGCTGATGTCGTGCTCGCCGTTCTTGGTGCGCTTGATGTACTCGCCCCATTCGTAGCTGACGATCTTCACCTTCAGGCCGATCTTCGCCCAGTCGGCCTGAAGCATTTCGGCCATCAACTTGGCGTTTGGGTTGTACGGGCGCTGCACGGGCATGGCCCAAAGGGTGATTTCGGTGCCTTCCTTGACCCCGGCGGCCTTGAGCAATTCCTTGGCTTTTTCCGGGTTGTAGGGCGTGTCCTTGATGGTGTCGTCGTAGGACCACTGCGTCGGCGGCATGGCGTTTTGCGCCAGTTGCCCCGCACCTTGGTAAACGGCGTTGAGAATGCCTTGCTTGTTCACCGCCATGTCCAGTGCCTGGCGCACTTCGACCTGGTCGAACGGCTTGTGGCGGGTGTTATAGGCGATGTAGCCGAGGTTGAAACCCGGTTTTTCGATCAGTTGCAGCTTGGGGTCGTTCTTCAAGGCCGGCACATCGGCGGGACGCGGATGCAGGGTGACCTGGCATTCGTTGGCCTTGAGCTTCTGCACCCGTACCGACGCGTCGGTGTTGATGGAGAAAATCAGGTTCTTCAGCTTCACCCGCTCCGGCGCCCAGTACTTGTCGTTGGCGACGTAACGAATGTTGGAATCCTTCTGGTAACTCTTGAATTCGAACGGCCCGGTGCCGATCGGCTTCTGGTTGATGTCGCTCGGCTTGCCGCCCTTGAGCAACTGGTCGGCGTATTCGGCCGAGAGGATCGAGGCGAAGCTCATGGCAATGTTCTGGATGAACGCGGCGTCCACGCTGTTGAGCGTCATGACCACGGTCAGCGGCCCGGTCTTTTCCACCTTGGCGATGTTCTTGTTCAGGCTCATGCCGTTGAAGTACGGGAACTCGGTGGGATAGGCCTTGCGGAACGGATGCTGCGGATCGAGCATGCGATTGAACGTGAACAGCACGTCGTCGGCATTGAACTCCCGGGTCGGCGTGAAGTATTCGGTGGTATGAAATTTCACCCCTTCGCGCAGGTGGAAGGTGTACTTCAAGCCGTCTTCGGAAATGTCCCAGCTCGTCGCCAGGCCAGGGACTACGTTGGTCGCGCCTTTTTCAAACTCGGCCAGGCGGTTGTACAGCGGCTCGGCCGCATCGTTGTCGGTGGCCGTGGTGTATTGCGCGGTGTCGAAACCGGCGGGGCTGCCTTCGGAACAGAACACCAGGCTGCCGCCGGCGGCCTGGGCTGCGGAGGTCGCGGCCAACAGGCCGGTGCCCAGCAATGCGGATAAAACCAAGGTATGGCGCATGACGCTCCCTCTCTTGTTCGGGGTGTTTGACAGTGAACCGGTGTCCTTCCAGGGACGGGTCCGGAGCACTGGGCTCATTCCATTGCGTAAACAGCGATGCCACAGGGCCAGCAAACCGGCAGCCTCGACGTTATGGGTCGTGGGCCAGGCGGTAAATGCGTAAACGCCTGAAAGACTTGTAGGAAAAGGCGACACGTCCTAAACCGACTGCTGTGGGACGCAGTGCTTTTGGATGTAGGCAATTTCCTAGGTCTTGGTCTCGGCAGACAGGGCGACGGCATGGCGTGGGAGCGAGTCCTGCTCGCGATGGCGTCGTTGATAGTCCGCCATCGCGCTCAGAAAGGGGCTGCTACGCAGCCCAGCGGGAGCAAGCTCCCTCGCCACAGGTCACCTTACTTGCTGACGCTGACGCCGTAGAAGGAGTTCAAGCCAAAGGGGCTGATCTTGAAGTCCTGCACGTTGGCGCGCATGGGTTGATACACCGTCGAGTGAGCGATAGGTGTCATTGGCACAGCATCCTTGAGGACGTGTTGCGCCTGTTTGTACAGTTCGGTGCGCTTGCCCTGGTCAGTGGTGCGCTTGGCTTCTTTCACGAGGCCGTCGAACTTCTTGTCACACCATTTGGAGAAGTTGTTGCCGGCCAGCGAGTCGCAGCCGAACAGCACGTTGAGCCAGTTGTCCGGGTCACCGTTGTCACCGCTCCAGCCAATGATCATGGCCTGGTTCTCGCCGCCCTTGGAACGCTTGATGTACTCGCCCCATTCGTAGCTGACGATGTTGACGTTCAGGCCGATTTTCTTCCAATCGGACTGCAGCATCTCGGCCATCAACTTGGCGTTCGGGTTGTACGGACGCTGCACCGGCATCGCCCACAGGGTGATGTTGGTGCCTTCCTTGACGCCGGCTTCCTTGAGCAGCTCCTTGGCTTTCTCAGGATCGTACTTGGCGTCCTTGATGGTGGTGTCGTAGGACCACTGGGTCGGCGGCATGGCGTTGACCGCCAGTTGGCCGGCGCCCTGGTACACCGAGTCGATGATCTGTGGCTTGTTGACCGCCATGTCCAGCGCCTGGCGGACCTTCAGGTTGGCCAGCACGTTCGGCTCGTTGCTGCCCTTGATCTTGTCCATCACGTTGTAGGCGATATAGCCCAGGTTGAAACCCGCCTGGTCAGGCATCTTCAACGCTTTGTCTTCCTTCAGGGCCTTGAGGTCGGCCGGGCGTGGGAAGAGGGTAATCTGGCATTCGTTTTTCTTGAGCTTCTGCATGCGCACCGACGGGTCGGTGGTGATGGCGAAGATCAGGTTGTCGATCTTCACGTCGTCAGGCTTCCAGTAGTCCTGGTTCCCGGTGTAGCGGATGTTGGAGTCTTTCTGGTAGCTCTTGAACACGAACGGGCCAGTGCCGACCGGCTTCTGGTTGATGTCCGGGGCCTTGCCTTCCTTGAGCAGTTGGGCGCCGTATTCGGCGGACTGGATCGAGGCGAAGCTCATGGCCATGTTCTGGATGAACGCGGCGTCAACATCCTTGAGGGTGAACTTGACAGTGTGGTCGTCGACTTTATCGATCTTGGTGATGTTGGTGTCCATCCCCATGTCGGTGAAGTACGGGAATTCGGTCGGGTACGCCTTACGGAACGGGTCGTCCTTGTTGATCATGCGGTTGAACGTGAACAGCACGTCGTCGGCATTGAACTCACGGGTCGGCTTGAAATACGGGGTGGTGTGGAACTTGACGCCTTCACGCAGGTGGAAGGTGTAGGTGAGGCCGTCTTCGGAAATGTCCCACTTGGTGGCCAGGCCAGGAATCACGGCGGTGCCGCCGCGCTCAAACTGGGTCAGGCGGTTGAACATGGTTTCTGCAGAGGCGTCGAAGTCGGTTCCGGTGGTGTACTGACCAGGGTCGAAACCGGCCGGGCTGCCTTCGGAGCAGAACACCAGGTTAGTCGCGGCGGAAGCGAAAGGAGCGCTGGCTAACAAGCCTGCGCCGACTAAAAACGGAATGACCGCGTGTTTAAGCATGTTGGCCTCATGATTTGTTGTCATTTTTGGATTTGAGGGCGACCTCGTGAGTCGTCCTGCGGATACTTATGCAGGCCCCATACCCAATGCAAGATCCGAAGAGGTTACAAGTCTGAAACAGTGGCACGAACGTACCTTAATGTCGCATCTTTGTAACTTCTGACGCATTTGACCGTTTGCGCAGGCTTTTTTGGGGCGAAACGCGCTCCTTGGCGGTGCGGCGCGAGGCCGCGACGCACCGGCATGGGGCGGGTTTTACTTGTTCAAACCCACGCCGTAGAAGGGTGTGAGGCCAAATGGGCTGAGTTTGAAATCCACCACTTCCTTGCGTATCGGCTGGAACACCGTTGAGTTGGCAATGGGCGTGATGGGCACTTGCTGCTTGAGGATTTTCTGCGCCTGCTGGTACAAGTCGATCCGTTTTTGCCGGTCGGTCGCGACCTTGGCTTGCTGGACCAGCCGGTCGTAGGCCGGGTCGCACCACTTGGCGTAGTTGCTGCCCTTGACCGCCGCGCAGCTATAAAGCACGCCCAGCCAGTTGTCCGGGTCGCCGTTGTCGCCGGTCCAGCCGTAGATCATCGCGTCATGCTCGCCGTTCTTGGCGCGCTTGATGTACTCGCCCCATTCGTAGCTGACGATGTTGGCCTTGATGCCGATCCTGGCCCAATCCTGCTGGATCATTTGCGCCGACATGCGTGCGTTGGGGTTGGAGGCGCGCTGCACCGTCATCGCCCACAAATCAATGGTTGTACCGGGCGCAACCCCGGCTTCCTTGAGGAGCGCCTTGGCCTTGGTCACGTCATGGGGCGCGTCCTGGATCGTCGGGTCGAACGACCACTGGGCCGGCGGCAAGGCGTTCTGCGCCAGTTGCCCGGCGCCCTGGTAAACGGCCTTGATGATCGCCGGTTTGTCGATGGCCATGTCCAGCGCCTGGCGGACCTTGAGCTGGTTCAGCGGCGGGTGCGTCACGTTGTAGGCCAGGAAACCGAGATTGAAACCGGGCTGCTTGAGCACGCGCAGGTTCGGGTCTTGCTCCATCACCTCGATGTCGGCCGGGCGCGGATAACCGCTGACCTGGCACTCGCCGCGCTTGAGCTTTTGCAGGCGCACGGCGGCGTCCGGGGTGATGGAAAAAATCAGGTTGTCGAGCTTCACGTCCTCGGGTTTCCAATACGCGGTGTTGGCGGTGTAGCGGATCTGCGAGTCCTTCTGGTAGCGCTTGAACACGAACGGCCCGGTGCCGACGGGTTTCTGGTTGAGGTCGCTGGCCTTGCCTTCCTTCAACAGCTGCGCCGCGTATTCGGCGGATTGCACCGAGGCAAAACTCATCGCCAGGTTCTGCACGAAAGCCGCATCGACGTTGTTCAGGCTGAAGCGGACGGTGTGCTCGTCGACCTTCTCGACGCTCTTGATCGTGGTGTTCAGGCCCATGTCGGTGAAGTACGGCGATTCGGTGGGGTAGGCCTGGCGGAACGGGTGTTGTGGGTCGAGCAGGCGTTGGAACGTGAACAACACGTCGTCGGCGTTGAAGTCGCGGCTCGGGGTGAAGAACTCGGTGGTATGAAATTTCACACCCTCGCGCAGGTGGAAGGTGTAGGCCAGGCCATCGGGCGATACGTCCCAGCTCGTCGCCAATCCGGGTTCGACCTCGGTGCCGCCGCGCTTGAATTGGGTGAGGCGGTTGAACACGGTTTCGGCCGAGGCATCGAAGTCGGTGCCGCTGGTGTATTGGCTGGGATCGAAGCCGGCGGGGCTGGCTTCGGAGCAGTAGACCAGGGTGGTGGCGGCTTGGGCCAGTGGGGCGCTGCCGATCAGGGCCAGGGCGAGCAGGAGGGGTTTGAAGGTGGTTCTGTCCATGAAATCCCTTTGAGGGGTGGTGAGGTTTTCAGGGAGAGTAGCGTTGCGGATGGGGGTGTTGGAAATATCGAAAAGTGAGGGGGACTGTTGGGTTTGGGTATAGCCTCTTGGACGAGGCGGCCTGATAGCCGGCCTGGTTCTTCCTGCTGTACTCCGATCAAACTGTGGGAGCGAGCTTGCTCGCGATGGCGGCCTTCCAGTCGGGTACATATCCATTGCTGCGGT
>NZ_JAOSHO010001150.1 GCF_025917275.1 Pseudomonas agronomica
ACCTGTTGCCGCGCCCAGTGATGAATTCGAGTTGAACCTGGATGGGCTCTCCCTGGAAAACAGTTGGGATCTGGCCGATAACCCGTCGGCGGCTCCTGAACCAAGCACGCCGGCCGCCCGTGCCGACACGCTGGCGCTATCAGGCTTCGACGAACCGGACCTGCAATGGGGCGCGCCGTTGGAGACTGAATCGCTGGATGATGATTTTCTCGATGGATTTGCCAACGAAGAGCAGGCGTTGGAATTGGAACCG
>NZ_JAOSHO010001151.1 GCF_025917275.1 Pseudomonas agronomica
CTGGGACCGTCACGACCAGTCCAACGAGAACAGTTCGTGCTGGATTCGGGTGTCGCAATCCTGGGCCGGCAAGAACTGGGGTTCGATGCAGATCCCGCGCATCGGCCAGGAAGTCATCGTCAGCTTCCTCGAGGGCGATCCGGATCGGCCGATCATCACCGGTCGCGTCTACAACGCCGAACAGACCGTGCCCTACGATTTGCCCGAGAACGCCACCCAGAGCGGCACCAAAAGCCGTTCGAGCAAGGGC
>NZ_JAOSHO010001152.1 GCF_025917275.1 Pseudomonas agronomica
TTGGGACCGTCACGACCAGTCCAACGAAAACAGTTCGTGCTGGATTCGGGTGTCGCAGGCTTGGGCCGGGAAGAATTGGGGCTCGGTGCAGATCCCGCGCATCGGCCAGGAAGTGATCGTCAGCTTCCTCGAAGGCGATCCGGACCGGCCGATCATTACCGGTCGCGTGTACAACGCCGAGCAAACCGTGCCTTACGCGTTGCCCGCCAATGCTACGCAGAGCGGCACCAAAAGCCGTTCGAGCAAGGGT
>NZ_JAOSHO010001153.1 GCF_025917275.1 Pseudomonas agronomica
ATCCAGGTGCCGTCGGCATAATCCCGGGGCGCGGCGCAGGCCTTGATGACTGCGGCAAAATCCCGGTCGAACGTCACCTCATAACGCCGCTTGCGCAACAGCTTGCCCAGGCTGCGCGAGACGTGCAGCTCGTCGGGAAACAGCACCGTACGCGGATCCGGCGACCACCACAGGATCGGCTGGCCTTCGGAGAACCACGGGAAGCAGCCGTGGCGATAAGCCTGGATCAAGCGGTCGGCGGACAGGTCCC
>NZ_JAOSHO010001154.1 GCF_025917275.1 Pseudomonas agronomica
TTCGCGAGCAGGCTCGCTCCCACAGGGTATTTTGATCAGATAAAAAGAGACCCGCAGCATGAGCGACGCCAGCCGCGCCGATGCACTGTTAGCCAACCTGCCACGCCACGACCGTGGCCGTCTCAAGGTCTTCCTGGGCGCCGCTCCGGGCGTCGGCAAGACCTACGCCATGCTGCAAGCGGCCCACACCCGGTTGCGCCAAGGCACGGACGTCATCGCCGGGGTCGTCGAAACCCACGGGCGCGCCGA
>NZ_JAOSHO010001155.1 GCF_025917275.1 Pseudomonas agronomica
ATGATGCCGGGGGTGAACCGTGAGTTGCTGGTGCTGGCGACCGGCGCGGGTTCGTTGATCCTGTCCCACGTCAACGACGCGGGCTTCTGGCTGGTCAAGCAGTACTTCAACATGACCGTGGCCGAGACCTTCAAGACCTGGACGGCGATGGAAACCATCCTGTCGGTGGTGGGCTTGATCTTTATCCTGCTGCTGTCGCTGGTGATCTAAGAACACCCTGGACTAACTGTGGCGAGGGAGCTTGCTCCC
>NZ_JAOSHO010001156.1 GCF_025917275.1 Pseudomonas agronomica
TACCCTGACCGACCCGAAGAGTCTCGGCGCCTTGGACCTGCGCTTGAAGCTGGCCGGCAACAGCCTGGCCAATCTTTATCCGCTGACGGGCGTGACGTTGCCGGATTCGCCCCCCTATTCCACGGACGGTCGTTTGATCGCCAAGCTTCATGAGCCAGATGGCGCCCAGTTTCGCTATGAGGGGTTCAACGGCAAGATTGGCGACAGCGATATCCATGGCAACCTGGCCTACATTGCCAGCCAGCC
>NZ_JAOSHO010001157.1 GCF_025917275.1 Pseudomonas agronomica
GCTCCTGCTGGATGACCTTGAGTTGTTCCTTGAGGAAGAACTGGCGCTGATGTTCGCCGATCTTGCTGTTTACCTCGGCGGAAATCTCTTTTTGCAGTCGCGCGACTTCGACTTCCTTGCGCAGCATCGGCAGCACTTTTTCCATGCGCTTGAGCATCGGCACGCAATCGAGCACTTCCTGCAGCTCGCTGCCGGTGGCGGAAGTGAGCGCGGCGGCGAAGTCGGTCAGCGGCGACGGGTCGT
>NZ_JAOSHO010001158.1 GCF_025917275.1 Pseudomonas agronomica
GAGTCTCTTTCTTGTCCATCAAAATTGCTCCCTAGAGCTGAAGTATGTAAAGCCCCGCGCTGGGATAGCGCAGAAGCCCGTGCTCCTAGAGGTGTCGTTCGGATTCTCACGTCCGGTCGCTGAATTGGCAGCGACACCCAGAGGCTAGAGCCCCCGCTTCCGACGGACAACCTTAAAAACTTGTCGGAAACTTCGGTGCGTCTGACAGACGACAATCTGTCCGCTCAGACAAGAAAAGAAAT
>NZ_JAOSHO010001159.1 GCF_025917275.1 Pseudomonas agronomica
AAGGCAGCTTGACTCTTCCAGTCATGCTCCGGTCCATGTGGGAGCGGGCTTGCTCTCGATGACATTCGACCAGTCAATATCTATGGTGGCTGACACGGCGCCATCGCGAGCAAGCTCGCTCCCACAGTGGGTCTTCAGCGAACATAAAACTTAAGTGCTCCACAGATCTCTTGTGGGAGCGAGCTTGCTCGCGAAAGCGGTGGGTCAGCTTGCATCTTCATTGGCTGTGCCGCCGCTTT
>NZ_JAOSHO010000116.1 GCF_025917275.1 Pseudomonas agronomica
TGTGCGCGATGTGGTGCAGACCACCTTCATTCTCAACGGCGAAAAACACGAATACTTCAACCAGAAGGAACGCTGGCAGCGCTTCGGCTGGCCGGGGCGCAGCGACTATCCCGGAGTCAGCCTGACCTGGACCAGCGTCCACACCGGCGAGCGGTTGTTCGCCGACTACGCCGGCACCTGGGGGCTGATCCGCTTGCTGGAACAGGCCAGGTTCACGCCACTGGACGATGGCGACAGCCGCTACCGCATGGAGCTCAAGGCCCCCGATGGCCTGGGCCTGACCTGGCACCTGCGCACCGAACTCGATGCCGGGCCGATGACGCTGCTGAAGTTGCGCGGGTTCAAGTTGCCGGGGCGGATATTCCTCGCTGACGGCGGGGCAGAGGCGTCCCATGCGCGCAAAGAGGTTTTCGAATGAGCCTGCAAAGCTTGATCACCCGTTGCCTCGGAAAGCGCGACGCGGTGGCCGTTGCCCGTGAACAGGCCGCACGTTGGCAGCCCTGGCTGCAACCGATCAGCGAGGCGTCACCCGTCGGCGACGACCCTGGCTATGACGATGACTTCCAGCGCATGCGCGAAGAGGTCGACAAGTTGTCCGGTGCCGATGCCGAGCGAGTAGCCCAGTTGGCCGAGAAGCTGTTGACCCGGACCTGCAAGGATCTGCGCGTGGTCACCTATTACGTGTGGGCGCGTTTGCACCGGGACGGTGAGGCGGGGCTGGCCGACGGTCTGTGCCTGCTGGCGGCTTTGGTGGAGCGGTTCGCTGACAGCATACAGCCGGCGCGCGCCACCAGTCGCAAGGTGGCGCTGCAATGGCTGGCCGGCGCCAAGGTGCTGGACACCCTGTCGCTGTACCCGGAGGTGGTCAAGGCCGAGGCCGAGCGCACTGCCGCAGCGTTGGCCTGGCTGGAGCAGGGGCTGGAGGCTTGGCCGGAAGATCAACGTCCTTGCCTTGGCGCGCTGCATGCCGCGCTGTCTGCCCGCCTGGCTCAATCCGGCGGTGTGGAGGCGGTGGTTCCGCAGAATGCGGCCAGCCAGGAATCGAATGCCCAGGCAGGCACGCCGACCGTTCCAGCGATCAAGTCCGGTCGGGATCTGTTGGACCATGGCCGGGCCTTGGCCGGTTATTTGCGCGATCAACCCCACGGCTGGCTGGCAGGCCATCGACTGATGAAAAGCCTGCGTTGGGACACGGTGCATCAGGCGCCGCCCGAGGACGCCGACGGCAATACCCGGCTGACGCCGCCGAGGGCGGATTATCGGGCGCAGCTCAAGCGTTTGTACCTGCAGCAGGCTTGGCAGCAGTTGCTCGATCAGGTGGAGCGGATCTACGCCGAGGGCGTGAACCATTTCTGGTTGGACTTGCAGTGGTACGCGTACCAGGCCTTGAGTAAACAACCCGCGCCACAGGATGGCTGGGCCGATGTCATCCAGCGTGACTTGGGCATGTTTCTCGAGCGGTTGCCGGGGATCGAACTGCTGCGCTGGAGCGACGGTACGCCCTTTGCCGATGAGACCACCCGTGAATGGATCGTCCAACACGTCAGCGGCAGCCGCCCAGGGCAATGGCTGCCGGCTCCATCACCGACGCATGGCATCGGCGATGCCGACATCTTGTCGTGGGAGGGCGAAGCCTTGGCGCAGGCCGACAGGGAAGGGGTCGAGCCCGCATTGGCCTGGCTGGCGGCGCGTCCGGACATTCATGACGGGCGGCAACGTTGGCTGTTGCGTCTGCTCATGGCGCGGGTCGCCGAACAGTTCGGCAAGACCGATCTGGCCATCCACTTGCTGGGGGAGCTGGACGCTGCCGTTCAACACCACGACCTGCGCGTGTGGGAGCCCGAGCTGTACTTCGAAGTCAAGGCTCGCCTGCTCAAGCTGCTGCGCCTCAAAGCCCAACGCAACGACACCGACAAACCCGCCCTGGCTCGACGCATGGAAACCTTGCTGGCGGCGCTCGTAGCCATCGATCCGGTACGTGCCGCAGTTCTGTGCGGCTGACATTCAGTGAAAAGGATTTTTTATGGACATGGACAACCTGACACTGCGCTATTTCGATGCCGAAATGCGCTACCTGCGCGAGGCCGGCAAGGAATTCGCCGAGGCGTTCCCGGACCGTGCGGCACTCCTCAACCTGGACAAGCCGGGGGCTCAGGACCCCTATGTGGAGCGACTGTTCGAGGGCTTTGCGTTCCTGATGGGGCGTTTGCGGGAAAAACTCGACGATGATCTGCCGGAGCTGACCGAAGGTCTGGTGAGCCTGTTGTGGCCGCATTATCTGCGGACCATTCCGTCGCTGTCGATCATCGAGCTGGTGCCCGATCTTGCCCAGATCAAACGCAGCGAACGGATCGCCCGGGGGTTCGAGATCCTCTCGCAACCCATCGGGCCGCAGCGCACCTGCTGCCGCTATACCACCACGCAAGACGTGACGTTGCAGCCGCTGGCGTTGGCGTCGGTGGCGCGTGACCACGAACCGGATGGTCGCTCGCTGCTGCGCTTGCGCTTTGCCCGCAGCGAATCCGTCCCCTGGGCAGAGATCGACCTGAGTCGCCTGCCGTTGTACTTGAATGCCGATGCACCGCTGGCCAGCGCGCTGCACCAAGCCCTGACCTTGAACCGGCAGGCGATGTACGTGCGCGTGGCGGGGCAGTCTGGTCGCATGCCTATGGATGGTTACTTCGCGGCCAAGGGCTTTGCCGACGAGGATCGACTATGGCCCAAGGGTGACAGCGCCTTCAGTGGTTACCAGTTGCTGCTGGAATATTTCACGTTCCGGGAAAAATTCATGTTCGTCACCCTCTGCGGCTTGGATCAACTGGTGATTGAACCCAATGCGCCCTGGTTCGACCTCGAAGTGGTACTGCGTGAACCCTGGCCCCATGCTTTTGACCTGAGCGCCGAACACATCCGCCTGCACGCGGTGCCGGTGATCAATCTGTTTGTGCTGGAGGCCGATCCGCTGGAGCTGGACCCTTTGCAAACCGATTACCTGCTGCGCCCGATGCGCTTGCAGGACGGCCATCTGGAAATCTATTCAGTGGACGAGGTCACCGCCTCAAAGGAAGAACAGCGGCTGGACTACGTGCCGTTCAGCAGCTTTCGCCACAAGGGCGGCATGCTGCGTGACGAAGCGCCGGAACGTTATTTCCATACTCGCTTGAAGCGCGCCGCCAATGGCCTGCACGACACCTGGTTGATCCTCGGTGGCGAAGGTTTCGACGAGGATCGGCTGCTGCGGCCCGATAAACGCTTGTCGCTGCGACTGACCGGCACCCACGGCCAACTGCCGCGCAAAGCGTTGCAGAGCACGGTGCTCGATACAGCGGTGCAGCTCACCCAGTTCGGCCTGCGGGTGCGCAACCTGTGTGCCCCGACGTTGCCCTGCTATCCGCCAAATCGCGACCGTTTTCATTGGCGCATCCTCAGCCACCTGGGCTCGAATTTCCTGCCGATGCTCGACAGCGCCGAGGTGTTGCGCGGGACGTTGGCGTTGTACGACTGGACGGGCAGCGAGCTGAACCGGCGTCGGCTGGCGGCGATCGTCGAGGTAAGTCATCACCTGGTCCAGCGCTTCGAAAAGGGCTTCCTGCTGCGTGGGGTGGATATCGAAATCACCCTGGACGCCAACGGATTCGCGGGGGAGGGCGATGTCAGTCTGTTCGGCGAGATGCTCAACCGCTTCTTTGCGCTTTACGCGGACGTCCATCTGTACACCCAGCTCACGCTGGTTCTTCAACCTACTGGAGCGTGCCTGCGATGGAGCGAGAATCACAGCCAGCGTATTCCCGGTTGAACACCGGCGGTTTGCTGAGCACATTGCAGGAGCGGGTGGCCGAGGCCAGCCTGTACCGGTTTTGCCAATTGCTCGAACAAGCGTTGCCCGAAAAACCTCTGCTGGGCAGCACCGCGCGTCCCGCGGACGACCCGGTGCGTTTTCGGCCCGATCCCGGCATGGGCTTCCCAGCCGGCGAGCTGAAAGCGATCGAACTCGATCCGGAGAATCCGGGGCGTCCGGCGACCGTACGCACTCGTGTGCTGGGGTTATACGGCGTCGACTCGCCGTTGCCGACGGCGTTCCTCGATGACATCGCCCAACGCCGGGAAGGGCATGAGGCGCTGGAAGCATTCCTCGACATTTTCAATCACCGGATCTTCAGCCAGTTCTATCGGATCTGGCGCAAGTATTCCTACCCAGCCACGTTCGCAGCAGGCGGCGCCGATGCGACGTCGCAATGCCTGCTGGGCCTGATCGGGCTGGGCATTCCCGGAAGCACGCGACGCGTCGCGACGCCCATTTCGCGTTTCCTTGCGTTGCTCGGCGTCATGCGCCTGCCGACCCGCAACGCCGAAGGCATCGAGGCGTTGGTCAAGCTGCTGGCGCGCAAGACCCAGGCGCGAATCAGCCCGCACTGGCCGCAGAAAATTCCTTTGGCGCATCCGGCCAGCCTTTGCCCGTCCCGTCCGGTCACCTTGTCCGAAGGCACGCCGCTGGGCAATGTCGGGCGGGACGTCAACAGCCAGTTGCACCTGATGCTTTGCACCGATGACGCGAAGGAGGCCAACGACTGGTTGCCCGGCGGAGCGCTGCACAGCGACTTGCTGGTACTGCTGCGGGTGTACCTGGGATGGCGTTGCAGCGCGACGCTGCAATTGACGGTCGCGCTGAGCAGCCTGCCGACCCCGGTCCTGGGCAATCCCCGGATTCGATTGGGCATGACCGGTGTGCTGGGCTTGGGCACAGACACCTGGCGGGCGAAAGAACACGAAACCCTCACGATCAATCTGGGCCGTTATCAAGGCCTCTCGATCCATTCTCGGAACAGGGAAACACAGCATGTCTCGTACCCTTTTTAATCTATCGATACTGGTAGTGATCGCCTCCGCGCTGGGCGGGTGTGGATTGACCCAGACCGTCACGCAAGGCACTGCGTCCGCCGCCGAGACGATTTTCCATAAGCAAGTGACAACCCTGCATCTGGACTTCAATGCGCGCACGGCGCTCAACACCGACGTTGCGGACATGAATGCGCTGTCGTTGCCAACCCTGGTCCGCGTATACCAATTGCGCGATGGCAAAGCGCTGGACCGGGCGACTTACGAGGGGCTGGTGAGTGGTGACGAGCGGCTGCTCGACGGCGCATTGCTGGACAGGCGAGCCGTGGTGGTGAAACCCGGAGCAGGGGCACAGTTGAGCGTGCCGATGAATCCGCAGGCGAGAGTAGTCGCGCTGGTGGGCTTGTTTCGCAATCCCGATGCTCAACCCGACACCTGGCGCCTGCTGCTGACACGCGATGACCTGGACCCGGATCGGGCACGGCTCATCGAGATGGGGGACAACCAACTGACCTTGCGTCCCTTGGCGAAGGAATAAGCCATGACCGAGCCCAACCCCTCGCTCTACGAAATGTTGCTGCAGAACTTCGACGGAGAACTGGATTTGCATCGCGTCAGCGAGCAGGACCAGCACACGCTGTCGGTCCTGGACAACCTCCAACGCATCCTCAATTGCCGGGCGGGCGCCCTCAGTCATTTGCCGGATTACGGACTGCCCGATATGGGCACCGTTCTGCAGGGGTTGCCGGCCACGGCCCATACCTTGATGAAGACCATGACCGACACCTTGCTCAAATACGAACCACGGTTGGCGGAGCTTGCCATCGAGCTGCTGCCCCAGGTGCTGCCGGGGCATCTGGAATGTGCGCTGGATGTGCAGTTGAAAGGCGGGCGGCGGGTGAGTTTCGGGTCCACTGTGGGGCCGGAGGGCAAAGTTCTTGTGCGCCACCTGACGCGGCAGAACTACTTTTCGACGCCTGGAATGGATCACCCAAGGGGCGGGCGATGAGCGCGTTGTTCGAGGTGCATGTTCGACTCGGCGGCGATCCGCGCGGTTATGCTGAGTTCGTCGCCCTGCGGGGTGAGTTGGCGAAGCTGGGCCATGGCGCCTGTCCCGATGTGGATTGGCAGAAAGTGGAGCAGTTGTGCCTCGTGCTACTGCAATTGAACGGGGCAGAACTGCAGACCGTGAGCTTTTATGCGCTGGCCCGGGGGCAGCGTCACGGTTTGGATGGCATGGTCGAAGGCATGAGATTGCTCAAGACTCTCTGTAGCCAATGGTCCCGTCTTTGGCCGGCGTCGGTCCCCGTTCGCCTGGATATGCTCGGGTGGTTGTTTGCCCAACTGCAAACGCTGCTGCGCAGCTTCACGCTGACGACCAATGACCTGCGGGCATTGCTTGAATTGGACAGTGCGCTGGCCGGCTTGAGTGCTCGGTTGGCGAGTCAGATATCCGTGCCGTTGGCCACACTGCAGGCCTTGCAGCTGCAGGCCCGTCACCTTGTCCAGCGCTTGGAACGGAGCGACTTCGGCACCGAAACGGCATTGCTCCCCCTCAGGGTGGCGGAACCGGCGCTGATGATGCCGATCGTGCTCGTGCCGCCGCCCGATGCGACAAGCGGCAAACGACGATTGTTGCCGTGGCTGTGCACCGCGGCGTTGCTGCTTGCCATCGCCGCCGGCGTTGCCGGGTGGCGGCAAGGCACGCAGGCGGATGTCGTCTGGCCCGATCCGGTACAGCTCGACAGCCTGTCGCTGTTCGACGCCGGCAGCGCGGAGCTCAAGCCCAGCTCGACCCCTGTCCTGGTCAAGGTCCTGGTCGACATCAAGGCCCAGCCAGGCTGGTTGATCATTATTGCTGGGCATACCGATGCCACAGGTTCATCCGAACAGAATCTGCAACTCTCCCACGCCCGTGCCTCCGCTGTGCGCGACTGGATGCAGAGCGTAGGCAGCATCCCCGCCGATTGTTTTGCCGTGCAGGGCTTGGCCGCCCATCAACCCATCGCTGGAAACGATACCGAGGCCGGGCGAGTCGCCAATCGACGTGTCGACATCCGCCTGGTGCCGCAAGCGGGAGCTTGTGAGCTTCCGGCGAACCGCCGGCCAGAGAGGCGCCTTTGAAATTTCTCCTTAAGAACCGCACGGACGTGCCGATACAGCGCGGTAGATCCGATTGCGCGGGCACTGCTGTGGTGTCCAAGAAAAGATATTCCAGGCGTTCGCGCGCCTGTGCCCTTTTGATTTTTTCCAGGTTTGACCCTAATCGGACCTCAGGGAATGAACCATGCCAGCCCACTCCAGGACCGAGTTGGAGGATGCCCTTGCCGCGTGCAAAAGCAGCTTTCTTTCCGTTGCCTTCTTCAGTTTTTTCATCAACCTGCTGATGCTGGTTCCCTCGTTCTACATGCTGCAGGTCTATGACCGGGCGGTCGCCAGCGCCAGCCTGTCGACCTTGTTGATGTTGACGCTGATCATGTTGCTCCTGTTGACCACGATGGGCGGACTGGAGTGGGTTCGGTCGAGGATCATGGTGCGGATCAGCACGCGCCTGGACACGTTGCTGGGCCAGCGCCTGTTCGACGCGAGTTTCAAACAGGCGCTTACAAGCTGCGGCATGAACGCTACGGCCCAGCCCCTGAGCGATTTGAACGCGTTGCGCCAGTTCCTGACCGGCAACGGCCTCTTTGCGTTTTTCGACACGCCCTGGATTCCGATCTACTTGGCCGTCATGTTCATGTTCCATCCCTGGTACGGCTGGATGGGGCTGTTGAGCGCGGTGCTGTTGGGTTCGCTGGCCTACATCAATGAAAAAGTCACCCAGGCACCGCTGCATGCGGCCAACCGCGAGCAGATGGCGGCTACCGCTTTCACCAACAAGAGCTTGCGCAACGCCGAGGTGGTTGAATCCATGGGCATGCTTGCCAGCTTGCTTCAGCGCTGGAGCGAGCAGACCCACACCGTTCTTTCCCTGCAGAGCCTGGCCAGTGACCGCGCCACGACCATAGCGACCGTCTCCAAGACGTTCCGCCAGGTCGTCCAGTCGCTGGTGCTGGGCTTGGGTGCGTACCTGACGATCAACCACGAGATTTCTTCTGGGCTGATGATCGCCGGCTCCATTCTGCTGGGACGAGCCCTGGCCCCTATTGACCAATTGATTGGCGTCTGGAAAGGCTTCCTGGGCGCACGATCGCAATATGCAAGATTGCACCAATTGCTGGCAACGATCGCCGCCGAACCCGAGCGCATGTCCTTGCCGGCACCCGAGGGCGCGATCCGAGTGGAAGGCCTTAGCGTTGGCTCGCCGAACCAGCGCAAACCAATTATCCGTGGCCTGACATTCGAGGTGCCGGCGGGTTCGGTGGTGGGCATCATCGGTCCCAGCGGCGCAGGCAAGTCGACGCTGGCCAGGGCATTGCTCGGCATCTGGCCAAGCCTGGCGGGTACGGTGCGCCTGGACGGTGCGGACATCAGCCAATGGCGGCGGGACGAGCTCGGCCCCTACGTCGGTTACCTGCCGCAGGACATCGAGTTGTTCGAAGGCACCATCAGCCAGAACATTTCACGCTTCGGCCCGGTGAACGCGCCAGCCGTGGTGGCTGCCGCGCGCATGGCCGGGGTACATGAGCTGGTTCTGCAATTGCCTGATGGCTACGACACGTTGATCGGTGCCAATGGCGGTGGCCTGTCCGGCGGCCAGCGCCAACGCATCGGCCTGGCTCGCGCGCTGTACGGAGAGCCACGGCTCGTGCTGCTCGATGAACCGAACTCCAACCTGGACGATGCGGGCGAGAAGATGCTCGCCGAGGCACTGCAAAAACTCAGGCAGAGCCGCGCCACGGTGTTTGTCATCACTCATCGATCCGGGGTGCTGGCGCAAGTCGACAAGCTGCTGGTCCTCAACCAGGGCGAGCTGAGCCTGTTCGGGCCGCGCGACAAGGTCCTGGCGCGACTGCAGGCTGCCACGCCCGCGGCGCACCAGACCGCCGCCATTGAATCGTAGGAAGCGGATGAGCCATTCGATGCAACAAATCAAGCCATCATCCGCCCCTGTCACCGGGTTTTCCATTGACGATAAACCGATACGGCGCATCGGCTATCTCATGTTGCTGGTGACATTCGGCCTGTTTGGCGGCTGGGCCACCCTGGCGCCGCTTGACAGCGCGGCACTGGCGCCGGGCGTGGTCACCGTCAAGAGCTACCGCAAGACCGTGCAGCACCTGGAAGGCGGCATCGTGCGCGAGCTGCGCGTGCATGACGGCGACCTGGTGAAGGCCGGAGATGTGCTGCTGGTGCTCGATAACACCCAGGCGCGCTCTGAAATGGAAGCGATGCGCAGCCAGTTGATCGCAGCGCTCGAGCTCGAAGCCCGACTGGTGGCTGAGCGCGATGGCTTGCCCGAGCCGCTGGCCGTCCCCGCCCTGGACCTCGCTGATGCTCGTGTACGCGAAGCGCGCGACAGCGAAGCACGGATCTTCCAGACCCGGCGGACCTCCTTGCTCGGGGAAATCGCCTTGCAGGAGAAGTCCATCGGGCAAATCGAGGAACAGATTCGTGGCTATAGAGCCGTCGTCGCCAGCAAGCAAATGCTCGCGGCTTCCTATCAGGAAGAGATCGTCGATTTACGCGCGTTGTTGTCCGAAGGCTACGTGGACAAGCAGCGTTTGCGCGAGCAGGAGCGCAGCCTGGCCCGGCTGCAGGCCGAAATTGCGGAAAGCCAGTCTGCCAGCGCGCGGGCCAGGGTCCAGGCCGACGAAGCGCAGTTGAAGATCTTGCAGCTGAAAAAGACCTTTGCCAGTGAAGTCGCGGGTTTGCTGGGCGATGCCCGGACCAAGGTCTATGAGCTCCGCGAACGGTTGGCCACCCTGCAGGATCGCGACCAGCGTACTGATATCGTCGCGCCCGAATCCGGAAAGGTCATGGGCTTGACCGTGCATACCCTGGGCGCGGTGGTCAGCCCGGGGACAGCGCTGCTCGACATTGTCCCGGCCAACGAGGAGCTGATCGTCGAGGCCCAGGTTTCACCGATGGACATTGACCGCATTGCGCCGGGCAAGCTGGCTGGCATCCGCTTCAGTGCGTTCAAAAGCAGTACCACGCCGGTCATCGAGGGCCAGCTGGTACAGGTATCTGCCGACCGCTTGGTCAACAAGGACACCGCAACCCCGTATTACCTGGCACGCGTGGTCTTGACCGATAAGGGGAGACAGGCATTGGGCGGTCTTACCCTGGTGCCCGGAATGCCCGTCGAGGTGTTGATCAATACGGGGTCGCGGACGTTGCTGGAATACCTGATGCAGCCGGCCAGCAATGCATTTGCCCGTTCGTTGATCGAGGATTGATATGAAATCTCTGGTCGCGCTGTGGTTGGTCGCCCTGTCGTTTGGCGCCCTTGCGGACAATGGGCAGGCGTCTACCTATGTCGATCTCTGGCAGTTGCATCAAGAGGCGCAGGGCGCCGATCCGCGTGTCCTGCGGGCGCAGGCCTTGACTCGCAGTGGCGAAGGCAACGAGCGTGCGGCCTTCGGTCAATTGTTGCCGCAGCTCAATGCCAGCGGCAGCGTCAACCGCAGCCGGCGTGACGATGAGCTGAGCCGTATCCAGTACAACGGCAAGCGCATGGCGGTGATGCTCAACCAGGTCATCTACGACCCGCAGGTCTGGCGCAGTTACCAGCGCTACGTGGAGCTGGCGCGCCAGAGCGAATTTGAATCCGATGACACGCGAGTGCAGGCCAGCATTGACCTGTCCGAGCGGTATTTCGCCGTGCTTGCCGCCGAGGACGAATTGGCCCTGGTGCGTAGCGAGCTGGACGCGACCGAACGCAATCTCAAGCGCGTCAACGCCCTGTATGCGCGGCAGATGGCAATGGTGACCGACACGCTGGATCTCGAGGCGCGTGTGGATGCGCTCAAGGCTGACGAGATCGAAGCCGTCAACAAGGTCGAGGTCAGCCGCGAAGCCATTTCCGAATTGGTGGGGCGCGAGGTTCGCGAGCCGTTCAAGCGCATCGCCGAGAGTCCGGCGTTCAGTCTGCCGGCCCAAGCGCAGGATTACTGGGTGCAGACGGCGCTGGACAGCAACCCGGCGCTGCACGCTCGCGAACACAGCATTCGCGCCGCCGAAGCCGCCATCGGAGAAGCCAAGGCCGGCCATCTGCCCAAGCTGGGCCTGAACCTGATGGCGCAACGCAGCGACATCGGCTACGAAGGTGCGCTGGCGCCTCGCTCGGACAATCTCGTCGCGTCCCTGGACTTGCAGATGCCGCTCTACAGTGGCGGCACCACCCGCGCCCGGGTGTCGACTTCCGAGAGCGACAAGGAGGCCGCGCAACAAGAACTCGAGGCGTTACGGCGCCAAGTCATCAAGGAGACTCGCACGGCCTACCTGGGCATGACCGCCGAGCTAAGCCGTATCAAGGCGACGCATCGCGCGCTCGAATCGGCCGAGAAGTCGCGACTCGCCACGGAGAAGGCCTTTTCCTATGGCGTCAAGAATGCCGTGGACGTACTGGACAGCATCAAGGAGGAGTTTCGCGCGCGGCGTGATTTCTATCAGTCCCAATACCGCTTCGTGACCAGCCTGCTTGTTTTGCACCGCTGGAGCGGCAGGTTGGGGGACGGTGATATACGCAAGGCCAACGACTGGCTGGCTACCCCCGTTTCATCGGATGTGCGGTAGAAAAAAATGATGGCCAAGTAATATTATTGGCGCCATTTTTCAGGCAATATTAACGACTTGTAGCGGCCGCATCCGGGAAGGGCCGCAGATCGCTCATAGGAAGCTTGTATGCCCAGTCCCCTTGGTTACTCCTCCATTTCGTCTGCAAAACTGACCACTAATGTGCAGGTCAACAGTCTGCTATACGGCACTTATTGGACCGGTAGCGCGACCACGGGCACGTCGTTGACGTACAGCTTCCTGTCGATGAACTCTTATTTCGCCAGGGATTACAGCGGGGATCAGGAATTCCGGTCCAGTTATTTCCTCACCTCGGCGCAACAGAACAGCATTACCAGCGCGCTCGGCACTTGGAGTTCGGTTTCCAATATCAAGTTTACGAAAGTCAATGACTCAATCACCAACGCTGGTGACTTGCGGTTTGGCGGCTACATGGACATGCCCGATGGCTTTGCCGCCTGGGGCTATTTCCCTTCCAAGACCCCCAGTGGCGGCGACGTATGGATCGGGCCGGTCACCAACGACCCGGCTCCCATCAAGGGCACCTACGACTACATGACGTTCATGCATGAGATCGGCCACGCGCTGGGCCTCAAGCACCCGTTTTCGCCAAGTGATACCAATAAAACGGTGTTGTCCTCTCAGTTCGATGACGTTCGCTACACGATCATGAGCTACAACAACAATTATTCGTACGAACCCACCACACCGATGTTGCTGGACATCGCCGCCATCCAAAGCCTTTATGGGGCCAACAAACAGTGGCAGGTTGGCAACAACACCTATAGCTGGGCTGCCGATAAATCGGTTTTCGAGACGATCTGGGACGCCGGTGGCGTTGATACCATCGATGCAAGCAACCAGGTGCAAGCCGTGCGCATCAACCTGAACGAAGGTGAGTTCAGCAAGATCGGCAAGGCCTTCCAGAACCTGAGCACCCAGACCGACTTCAATGAAGGGCTGGCGATCGCCTACGGCGCCAAGATCGAAAACGCAGTCGGCTCGGCCAACGACGACACGCTGATCGGCAATGCGCTGGCGAACGTGCTCAATGGTGGCGCCGGCAAAGACGTGATGATCGGCGGGGCGGGCAACGATACCTACGTTGTCGACGACAGCAACGACATCGTTCAGGAAACCAGCGCGCTGAACAGCGGCGTCGATACTGTCCTGGCATCCAGCAGTTACGTATTGAGTGCCAATATCGAGACGTTGACCCTGACCGGTTTCCGCAATATCAACGGCACCGGCAACGCGCTGAACAACCTCATCACCGGCAACTCCGGCGCCAACGTCCTGGACGGCGGCGCTGGC
>NZ_JAOSHO010001160.1 GCF_025917275.1 Pseudomonas agronomica
CCACGTCGTCGACAGCACAGCGGCGGCGCAAAACAGCCATGACCAAAGCCAGGCCAACGTCCAGGGGTCGAACGCAAGCTGGGCCGTTACAGGTCACAAGTACATGGTTGAAACCAATCGTGAACTGACGGACCTCAAGCAGTTCATGAGCTCGGACTACCTGCTCGGTAATCTGGGCTATGACCCGGACACCAGTTGGAAGCGCCTGGGCGATGGCTTGTACGAACAACGCCTTATCC
>NZ_JAOSHO010001161.1 GCF_025917275.1 Pseudomonas agronomica
CCTGCGCGAGTTCGAGCACACTGCGTTGCTCGACATCCAGCGCTGGGCCGGGCAGGGCGGTGACGCGTTGTTCGACAGTTTGCTGGTGTTCGAGAACTACCCGATTGCCGATGCCTTGGAGCAGGGCGCGCCGGATGGTTTGCGTTTTGGTTCGCCGATCACCCAGGAACAGACCAACTATCCGTTGACGCTGCTGGTGGGGTTGGAGCGGCAGTTGTCGGTGCACATGAGTTATCA
>NZ_JAOSHO010001162.1 GCF_025917275.1 Pseudomonas agronomica
GTCTGATCAATTGGCAATTGCTCGACAGCAGCAGCGATGACGACGGCGTGCACTTGCACTGGCAATTGCAGCTGTGCGACTGGCAAGTGGACCTGCATGCCGACCTGGGCGAACGCATGGAGCTGCGCTTGAGCACCGAGCATCAAGACAGCTTGCCTTGCCAGTTGAGCCAGGCGTTGCACGCCTATTGGCGTATTGGCGACGTCGGCGAGGTAGCGCTGTCTGGGCTGGAAG
>NZ_JAOSHO010001163.1 GCF_025917275.1 Pseudomonas agronomica
CGCCGACCGTGGCCATCGAGAGTTTCCTGTCCAAGCGCCGGGAAACCACCAAGGAGCTGGCCGCCGGGCGCCTGGACTTCGCGGTCGATGCGCCGCTCAACACCGATCCGCAGGTGCGCCACGTCAAGTTGTTGGAAGACCGTTACGTGTGTGCCATGCGCAAGGGCCATCCTTTGGCAGGCAAGGAAAAGCTCAGTCTTGATGATTACCTGGCCCAGACCCATGTGCATATTT
>NZ_JAOSHO010001164.1 GCF_025917275.1 Pseudomonas agronomica
AGGTCGACTGGATCAAGGGCTGGGGCCATATCGATGGGCCCGGCAAAGTGACCGTCACCGGCGAAGACGGCACCAAGGTTGAACTGAGCGCCAAGGACATCATCATCGCCTCCGGCTCGGAACCGACGCCGCTGCCGGGCGTGGAGATCGATAACCGCCGCATCCTGGACTCCACCGGCGCGTTGTCCTTAGGCGAGGTGCCCCGGCATTTGGTGGTGATTGGCGCAGGCGTCA
>NZ_JAOSHO010001165.1 GCF_025917275.1 Pseudomonas agronomica
AGCGTGCCGAGAAAAATCGCCAGCAACGAACCGCTCAGGCCCAGGCCCGGCGCGAGCAAGGCGCCGACTTGCAGCACCATCAGGCCGATGCCAAGGGAGAACCACAGGGAAAACAGATCGCGGGCGCCGAAGACGCGTTTGTCCAGGGGGACTGCGGTGTCGGGGGAATAGGTGCTGGGTTGGATGTTCAAGGGTGGTCATCTCAGGGGGATATTTGTTGTTTTTTTGGCCGCT
>NZ_JAOSHO010001166.1 GCF_025917275.1 Pseudomonas agronomica
CTGGGCTGCGAAGCGGCCCCAAAATCGACGACTGCTGCGCAGCCGAGCGGGAGCAAGCTCCCTCGCCACAGTGGCTTGCGGTGTAGCGGCTATCGGGGATCGACGTTATCCAACGCCCGATTCGCCAGCAACGAACCCAGCTCGATCAACTGCTGGATCCCAAGCAGCACATGACGGTTGGAGCCTTCCATATCGAAAGCCAGTTCACTGACCATCGCATCGGCTGATGCCAA
>NZ_JAOSHO010001167.1 GCF_025917275.1 Pseudomonas agronomica
CCTGGCCGCCGTGGTGGAAAACAAGACCGTGCTGCTGGTGACGCACCGGGCATCGTTGCTGTCGCTGGTGGATCGCCTGCTGGTGATCGATCGCGGGCAAATCCTCGCCGACGGTCCGAAGGCCGTCGTCATGGAAGCGTTGAAGAAGGGGCAAATCAATGTTGCTTAAATCGGATGCAAAGAGCGCCATTGGTCGGTACTTCAAAGGTTCCAAGTCGCTGCACGGCCAGC
>NZ_JAOSHO010001168.1 GCF_025917275.1 Pseudomonas agronomica
GCTGCGCGAGTTCGGCGCAGCGGTCAACCCGGCTCGGCGGTTTACCGCGGATAAACCGGACTGTTGATTTCCCCGATTGACGCGCCCCGAGGCTTGGGGCACCGTTCCGGCAACTTTCCTGTCGGGCTCGGACGCCATGCCGCATATTCTGATTGTCGAAGACGAAGCCGCCATTGCCGATACGCTGGTGTTTGCCCTGCAAGGCGAAGGCTTCGACACCACTTGGTTGA
>NZ_JAOSHO010001169.1 GCF_025917275.1 Pseudomonas agronomica
AACGCCACGCCGTTCCACTACCACAACGACCACCTCGGCACGCCCCAGGAACTGACCAGCCACCAAGGCGAAATCGTCTGGGCCGCGCGCTACAACGGCTACGGCAAACTCACCGAACTGCGCCACGGCGACGGCAAGCGCCTGGAACAGCCGCTGCGTTTCCAAGGCCAATACCACGACCGGGAAAGTGGTCTGCATTACAACCGGCACCGGTACTACAATCCGGAGAC
>NZ_JAOSHO010000117.1 GCF_025917275.1 Pseudomonas agronomica
CAGCGCGCTTCCTGCAACTGGTTGCGCATGAATGTGTTATCGGCGCTGGTGTCGGCGCGCTTCACGAAGCCTGCGTACTGGGCGTTGACCCGCAGCTTGGGCATCGACTCCTGGTTGAGTTCCACCAGCCAGCGATCGTTGTGCTTGCGCACGATCACATCCGGGACCACATATTCGGGTTCCGTGGATTCGATCTGCGAGCCGGGCCGCGGATTCAGGCTCTGCACCAGTTCGATGACCTGGCGCAGCTCGTCCTCCTTGAGCTTCATACGCCGCATCAGCTGGCTGTAGTCACGACCGCCCAGCAAGTCGATGTAGTCGGTGACCAGTCGCTTGGCTTCGGCCAGCCACGGTGTCTTGGCGGGCAATTGGCGCAGTTGCAGCAAGAGGCATTCGCCCAGGCTGCGCGCGCCGATGCCGGCGGGTTCAAACTGCTGGATGCGGTGCAGGACCGCCTCGACCTCGTCCAGCTCGATGTCGAGCTCGGGGTCAAAGGCTTCGAGAATTTCTTCGAGCGTCTCGTCCAGGTAGCCCTGGTTGTTGATGCAATCGATCAGGGTCACGGCGATCAGGCGATCGGTGTCGGACATCGGCGCCAGGTTCAGTTGCCACAGCAAATGACTTTGCAGGCTTTCGCCGGCAGAGGTGCGGGTGGTGAAGTCCCACTCATCGTCGTCGCCGCTTGGCAGGCTGCTGGCGCTGGTCTGGTAGACGTCTTCCCAAGCCGTATCCACCGGAAGGTCGTTGGGAATGCGTTCGTTCCACTCGCCGTCCTCGATGTTATCCACCGTCGGGGCGGCTTCCTGGTAGGACGGTTCCGGGATTTCGGCAGGGGTTTTCTGTTCGACGTTGTCGGCCAGCGGATCGGTGTTGTCGAAGTCGTCGCCTTCTTCCTGGCGTTCGAGCATCGGATTGGACTCCAGGGCCTCCTGGATTTCCTGTTGCAGGTCCAGGGTCGACAATTGGAGCAGGCGGATGGCCTGTTGCAGCTGCGGCGTCATCGTCAGCTGCTGGCCCATTCTCAAGACTAGCGATGGTTTCATGGCAGGGGCTTAACACCTTATTCGCCGGCGCACATGCGCCATCCACTACAAGGGCGCCGGAGCGCCAAACTTAAGCAAATTATATGCCTGAAACTGAGGTGTTTGCCTAGAGCGCCGCCACAATAAAATTGGCGACGCCTGGGCGATGCACCAGACATCCGTGCTTACAGGCGAAACTCGTGGCCCAGGTACACTTCCTTGACCAGGTCATTGGCCAGGATGGTCGCGGAGTCGCCTTCGGCGATCAACTGGCCGTCATTGACGATGTAGGCCGTCTCGCAGATATCCAGCGTCTCGCGCACGTTGTGGTCGGTGATCAGCACGCCGATCCCCTTGGCCTTGAGGTGATGGATGATCTGCTTGATATCGCCCACCGAAATCGGGTCCACGCCAGCGAACGGTTCGTCGAGGAGGATGAATTTCGGCGCGGTGGCCAGGGCGCGGGCGATTTCCACGCGGCGACGTTCGCCACCGGACAGGCTCATGCCCAGGTTGTCGCGAATGTGGCTGATGTGGAATTCCTGCAGCAGGCTTTCCAGTTCCTGTCGACGGCCGGCCTTGTCGAGCTCCTTGCGGGTCTCGAGGATGGCCATGATGTTGTCGGCAACCGACAGTTTGCGGAAGATCGACGCTTCTTGCGGTAAATAGCCGATCCCGGCCTTCGCCCGGCCATGCATCGGCTGGTGGCTGACGTCCAGGTCGTCGATCAGGACGCGGCCCTGATCGGCCTGGACCAGGCCGACGATCATATAGAAGCAGGTCGTCTTGCCTGCGCCGTTGGGGCCGAGCAGGCCGACGATCTGGCCGCTGTCGATGGACAGGCTGACATCGCGCACAACCTGGCGGCTCTTGTAGCTCTTGGCCAGGTGCTGGGCTTTCAGAGTTGCCATTACTGGGCCTTCTGCTCGTCGGTTTTCTTTTTCGGCTGGATCACCATGTCGATACGCGGACGCGCCTCGGTGACCTTACTGCCAGTGGCACGACCGGCGCTGGCCAGTTTCTTGACCGTGTCATAGACGATTTTCTCGCCTTGGGTCACGTTGTTGTCCTTGTCGACGACTTTGGCGCGGTCGATCAGGACAACACGGTCCTGGGCGGCGTGATACTGGATGGTGACCCCGTAGCCTTGCACCGGCTTGGTGTCGCCCGCAGTCTGCAGTTGTTCGAAGTAGGCCAGGTTGCCCACCGAAGTCACCACGTCGATATCGCCGGACGGGGTGCGGGTGATGGTCACGGTATTGCCGGTCACCTTCATCGAGCCCTGGGTGATGATCACATCACCCTTATAGGTGGCGACACCGTTCTTGTCGTCCAGTTGCGCGTCGTCGGCCTGGATACGGATAGGCTGGTCGCGGTCGTTGGGGAGGGCCCAGGCGCTCGCGCTTCCCAGTGCTGCGCCCAGACTGAGCAAAATAGGGAGGGTTTTAGCGAGCTTCATACTGTCCTCTTACTTTCGATAGCAGGTGTATCCTGCTTTCCTTCAAATACGCCTTCATTCCCACGCCGGTCGACACGCCGCCGGCGCCGTCGATTCTAACGGGTTGCTCGGTCTGCGCATATTCTTGCTGCGGGAAGACCGTCATGCGAGTGCTGGTGATGATGGTCGTACGGTTTTTCTCATCGGTCCGGGCAATGCGTACCGAGTCGATCAATTCGACTTCGGTGCCGCCAGGATTGACCTCGGCGCGCTCGCTCTGCACATGCCACGGAAATTCAGTGCCGCGGAACATGTTCAGGTCCGGCTTGGTGACCAGCGTTATATCACTGGCCTTTACATGGTCGACTTTGTCAGACGTCATCTCGTACTGCACTTTGCCATCTGGCAGGTATTGCAGGGTATGCGTATTGGTCGCATACCAATCGATATCGTTTTCCTGGATCTTGGCCGCAGGCTGGTCGAGGAAGCGTTCCGGGCTGATGTTCCAGTAGCCTACCGCTGCGAAAATCGCGGCGATGCAGCCGAATACCAGTATGGTGCGAATTTTCTTGCTTAACATAAATGGCTCACAAGTACGCGGCGTTGGCCGCTTCGAGGTGGCCCTGGGCGTTCAGGATCAATTCACAGAATTCACGGGCTGCGCCTTCGCCGCCCTTCGCGGTGGTGACGCCGTGGGCGTGCTCGCGTACGAAAGCGGCTGCGTTGGCCACGGCCATGCCCAGGCCGACCCGGCGGATCACCGGCAGGTCCGGCAAATCGTCGCCGAGGTAGGCAACCTGCTCATAGCTTAGATTGAGTTGGCCCAGTAGTTCGTCCAGCACCACCAATTTGTCTTCCCGACCCTGGTAAAGGTGCGGGATGCCGAGGTTCTTCGCTCGCCGCTCGACCACCGGGGTCTTGCGGCCGCTGATAATGGCGGTCTGAACGCCAGCGGCCATCAGCATCTTGATGCCTTGGCCGTCGAGGGTATTGAAGGTCTTGAACTCGCTGCCGTCCTCGAGGAAGTACAAACGGCCGTCAGTGAGTACGCCGTCGACGTCGAAAACAGCGAGCTTGATATTCTTGCCCCGTAGCAGCAGGTCGGTCGTCATCACATTACTCCAGCACGCAGCAGGTCGGACAGGTTGAAGGCGCCGATCGGGCGGTCTTCGTCATCCACTACCACCAGTGCATTGATCCTATGGTCTTCCATGATTTTCAGGGCTTCGGCGGCCAGCATGTCGGCGCGGGCTGTCTTGCCGTGAAGGGTCATGACTTCGTCGATGGTCGCGTTGCGGATATCGATGGCGCGATCGAGGGTGCGGCGCAGGTCACCGTCGGTGAAGATCCCGGCCAGCTTGCCGTCGGTTTCCAGAATCGCGGTCATGCCGAGGCCCTTGCGGGTCATCTCCATGAGCGCATCCTTGAGTAGCGTGCCGCGTTGAACCTGTGGCAACTCTTCGCCGGCATGCATGACGTTTTCGACTTTCAGCAGCAGGCGACGGCCCAAGGCTCCACCAGGATGTGAAAAAGCGAAATCTTCGGCGGTGAAACCCCGGGCTTCCAGCAGGGCCACGGCCAGGGCATCGCCCATGACCAGGGCCGCGGTGGTGGACGAGGTCGGGGCAAGGTTCAGTGGGCAGGCTTCGTGCTCGACGTGAACATTGAGGTTCACCTCGGCTGCCTTGGCCAGTGGCGAATCGGGATTGCCGGTGATGCTGATCATCTGGATGCCCAACCGCTTGATCAACGGCAGCAACGTGAGGATTTCATTGGTCGAGCCCGAGTTGGACAGTGCCAGGATGACATCGTCCCGGGTGATCATGCCCATGTCGCCGTGGCTGGCTTCGGCCGGGTGAACAAAAAAAGCCGTGGTGCCGGTGCTGGCCAGCGTGGCGGCAATCTTGTTGCCAATGTGGCCTGACTTGCCCATGCCGACCACGACCACGCGGCCCTTGCTGGCCAGAATCATCTCGCAGGCGCGTACGAAATCAGCGTCGATGCGGGGCAACAAGCCTTGTACGGCTTCTAGCTCGAGGCGGATGGTACGTTGTGCCGATTGAATCAGGTCGCTGGATTGGCTCATGTCAGATCGTATAGCCCGATGAAAAGGCGGCGATTATAGCGGCAATGAACGATTCCCTCACGTTAGTTCGTCACGCTTTGTTCGAACGGATGCAAGGCTGGACATAAAATGTGGTGCTTTACCTCAAACCAGGCTTAACAGGCCGGGGGTTGGCCTTGGGCGCCTGACCGTTGCAGTGATATAGTTCGCCGCCGGTTCGTGTGCCCGGCGGTACCGGCGTCTGTCGATTGGCCGGGGCACTCGAATATGAGGCTGCATCGCAAGGAGTTTAGATGAGTGCCGACAACGCTTACGCGGTCGAGCTGAAGGGACTGTCCTTCAAGCGAGGGACGCGCAGCATTTTCAATGACATCGATATTCGCATCCCGCGCGGTAAGGTAACCGGCATCATGGGGCCTTCCGGGTGCGGAAAGACAACGCTGCTGCGACTGATGGGCGCACAACTGCGTCCCAGTGCCGGCGAAGTCTGGGTCAATGGCCAGAACCTTCCAGAGTTGTCGCGCGGCGATCTGTTCGATGCGCGCAAGGACATGGGGGTGCTGTTCCAGAGCGGCGCCCTGTTTACCGACCTCGACGTGTTCGAGAACGTGGCGTTTCCCCTGCGGGTCCATACCGAACTGCCGGAAGAAATGATCCGCGACATCGTTCTGCTCAAATTGCAGGCAGTCGGGCTGCGAGGCGCCCTGGAACTGATGCCGGACGAGTTGTCGGGCGGTATGAAGCGTCGGGTTGCGTTGGCGCGGGCGATTGCCCTCGACCCGAAAATCCTCATGTATGACGAGCCCTTCGTTGGGCAGGACCCCATTGCCATGGGCGTGCTCGTGCGCCTGATTCGCCTGCTGAACGATGCGCTGGGCATCACCAGTATCGTGGTTTCCCATGACCTGGCCGAAACCGCCAGTATCGCCGACTACATCTATGTCGTCGGCGATGGCCAGGTGCTGGGGCAGGGTACGCCGCAGGAGTTGAAGGATTCGGACAACCCGCGCATTCGCCAATTCATGAAAGGGGATCCGGACGGTCCGGTGGCGTTCCATTTTCCGGCCACGGACTACCGTACCGACTTGCTGGGGAAGCGCTGATGCGCAAGAAATCGTTAATCGAAAGAGTTCGCCTGTTCGGCCGTTCAGGCATCGACGTGGTGGCGGTGCTTGGGCGTTCCTCGCTGTTCCTGATGCACGCCTTGCTCGGCCGCAGTTCCACCGGCGGAGGTTTCGGCCTGCTGGTCAAGCAGTTGCATTCGGTCGGGGTGATGTCCCTCGTCATCATCGTCGTCTCGGGGATTTTCATCGGCATGGTATTGGCGCTCCAGGGCTTCAGCATCCTGTCCAGCTATGGGTCGGAGCAGGCGGTTGGGCAGATGGTTGCGCTGACACTGTTGCGCGAGCTCGGCCCCGTGGTAACCGCACTATTGTTTGCCGGGCGTGCCGGATCGGCGCTGACCGCCGAAATCGGCAACATGAAATCCACCGAGCAGTTGTCCAGCCTGGAAATGATCGGTGTCGACCCACTCAAATACATCATTGCCCCGCGCTTGTGGGCCGGCTTCATTTCGCTGCCGGTGCTGGCGATGATCTTCAGTGTCGTGGGGATCTGGGGGGGCTCGTGGGTCGCCGTCGATTGGCTGGGGGTCTATGAAGGCTCTTACTGGTCCAATATGCAGAACAGCGTCGACTTCCTCGATGATGTGCTCAACGGTGTGATCAAGAGTGCCGTCTTCGCGTTCGTGGTCACCTGGATCGCCGTGTTTCAAGGTTATGACTGTGAGCCCACGTCAGAGGGGATCAGCCGTGCCACAACCAAGACCGTGGTCTACGCCTCGTTGGCCGTCCTGGGCCTTGACTTTATTCTGACCGCCTTGATGTTTGGAGATTTCTGATGCAAAACCGCACCCTGGAAATCGGTGTCGGCCTTTTCTTGCTGGCTGGCATCCTGGCTTTGCTGCTGCTGGCCTTGCGGGTCAGTGGACTGGCGCCAACCGCGAGCACCGATACTTATAAACTTTATGCTTATTTTGACAATATCGCCGGTTTGACGGTCAGAGCCAAGGTGACCATGGCCGGTGTGACGATCGGCAAGGTCACGGCAATCGATCTGGACCGCGACAGTTTCACCGGCCGGGTGACGCTGCAGTTGGAAAAGCGCGTGGATAACCTGCCGACTGACTCCACAGCATCTATCCTCACCGCTGGGCTGTTGGGTGAGAAATATATCGGTATCAGCGTGGGCGGGGAGGACACCCTGCTCAAGGACGGCGGGACCATCCACGATACGCAGTCGTCGCTGGTGCTCGAGGACCTGATCGGTAAATTCCTGCTCAATACCGTTAGCAAAGACGCCAAATGAGGAGCTTTTGAATGATCTCTATCCTGCGACGCAGCCTGCTGGTCCTGCTGGCGGCCCTGCCGCTGATGGGCAACGCCGTGGCGGCGCCTTCGGCGCACGACATCATCCAGGACACCACCACTCGATTGCTGGCGGACCTTGCCGCCAATAAAGAGAAATACAAGCAGGACCCAAGCGCGTTCTACGACGCGCTGAATGGCATCGTCGGCCCCGTGGTGGACGCCGATGGCATCTCCAAGAGCATCATGACCGTCAAGTACTCGCGCAAGGCAACCCCGGCGCAGATGACCCGCTTCCAGGAGAACTTCAAGCGCAGCCTGATGCAGTTCTATGGCAACGCCTTGCTGGAATACAACAACCAGGGCATCACCGTTTCGCCGGCCAAGGATGAAAGCGGCACGCGCACCAGCGTTGACATGCAGGTCAAGGGCAACAATGGCGCCGTTTATCCTGTGTCCTACACACTCGAGAAAATCAATGGCGAGTGGAAAGTTCGCAACGTGATCATCAATGGCATCAACATCGGCAAGCTGTTCCGTGACCAGTTCGCCGACGCAATGCAGCGCAATGGCAACGACCTGGACAAGACCATCGACGGCTGGGCCGGCGAAGTCGCCAAGGCCAAGGAAGTGACCGAAGAAGCCAAAGAGAAGCAGGAACAATGAATGAGTCGGTGAGCGAGTCCGACGTTCGCCTGGGCGCGGCCGGCGAGCTGCTGCTCAGCGGCGTGCTGGACTACCGCACCGGCCCGGGCTTGCGCAAGCAGGGCCAGGCATTGATCAAG
The DNA here is from genome assembly GCF_025917275.1 of Pseudomonas agronomica. Lineage (GTDB taxonomy): Bacteria > Pseudomonadota > Gammaproteobacteria > Pseudomonadales > Pseudomonadaceae > Aquipseudomonas > Aquipseudomonas agronomica. Next base: position 7,677 of record NZ_JAOSHO010000117.1, read on the forward strand.
TCGGCAAAAACAGCCGAACTGGTGATTGATTGCTCGGCCGTGCAGAAGTCCAGCAGCGTAGGCCTGTCGCTTTTGCTGTGCTTCATGCGCGATGCCAAGGCCGCCGGCAAGACGTGGAGCATCCGTGGGATGCCCGAAGACATGCGCGAAATAGCACAGGTCAGCGAGTTGACCGAGCTGTTGGCGCACCCCTGATCCACATGGTTGGAAAAGCCCCCCGTCAGAGTCCTGCTTCGCGGGGTTCGCAGGCGAGGGGCTTTTTTGTATGATGTGCGACCCGTGCGCACAGGGCGCCGATTGAGGTTGAGCATGCAGGCTGTAGAAGTGAAGAGCTTCCTTGAAGGAAAGCTGCCTGAGATACAGGTGGAAGTTGAAGGCGAAGGCTGCAATTTCCAGCTGAATGTGATCAGCGATGAACTGGCGGCGTTGAGCCCGGTGAAGCGTCAGCAGAGCATCTATGCCCATTTGAACCCATGGATCGCCGATGGCAGCATCCACGCGGTCACAATGAAATTTTTCAGCCGCGCGGCCTGGGCCGAGCGCACCTGAGCCCAAGGGCGTCGAGATTCTTATGGATAAATTGATTATTACCGGCGGCGTTCGTCTTGATGGCGAAATCCGTATCTCCGGGGCAAAGAACTCCGCGCTGCCGATCCTGGCCGCGACCCTGCTGTGCGATGGCCCGGTGACCGTGGCCAACCTGCCGCACCTGCACGACATCACCACGATGATCGAGCTGTTCGGCCGCATGGGCATCGAGCCCGTGATCGACGAGAAGCTTGCCGTCGAGATTGATCCGCGCACCATCAAGACCCTGATCGCCCCGTACGAGCTGGTGAAGACCATGCGTGCATCGATCCTGGTGTTGGGCCCGATGGTCGCCCGTTTCGGTGAAGCCGAAGTTGCCTTGCCTGGCGGTTGCGCCATTGGCTCGCGTCCCGTGGACCTGCACATCCGTGGCCTGGAAGCCATGGGCGCGGTGATCGACGTCGAAGGCGGCTACATCAAGGCCAAGGCGCCGGAAGGCGGCTTGCGCGGTGCGCATTTCTTCTTTGATACCGTCAGCGTGACCGGTACCGAGAACATCATGATGGCCGCTGCACTGGCCAAGGGCCGCAGCGTGCTGCAGAACGCCGCGCGCGAGCCTGAAGTGGTCGACCTGGCGAACTTCCTGATTGCCATGGGCGCCAAGATCAGCGGTGCCGGCACCGACACCATCACCATCGATGGCGTCGAGCGCCTGCACTCGGCCACTTACAAAGTGATGCCGGACCGCATTGAAACGGGCACCTACCTGGTTGCCGCCGCCGTCACCGGTGGCCGCGTCAAGGTCAAGGACACCGATCCGACCATCCTCGAAGCCGTCCTGGAAAAACTCAAGGAAGCCGGCGCCGAAGTCACCTGTGGCGAAGACTGGATCGAAGTGAACATGCACGGCAAGCGGCCGAAAGCCGTCAATGTGCGGACCGCTCCGTATCCGGCGTTCCCCACCGACATGCAGGCGCAGTTCATCTCCCTCAACGCCATTGCCGAAGGCACCGGCGCAGTGATCGAGACGATCTTCGAAAACCGTTTCATGCACGTTTATGAACTGCATCGCATGGGCGCCAAGATCCAGGTCGAGGGCAACACTGCCATTGTTACCGGCACCGAAAAACTCAAGGGCGCGCCAGTCATGGCAACCGACCTGCGGGCTTCGGCCAGCCTGGTGATCTCGGCCTTGATCGCCGAAGGCGACACCCTGATCGACCGCATCTACCACATCGACCGTGGCTACGAGTGCATCGAAGAGAAACTGCAGATGCTCGGCGCCAAGATCCGTCGCGTACCGGGCTAGTCCAGGCTGCATGGGCGCAAGGACGCGCCTTTGATTTCGTTTCAGATCGAGGGTGGTTTCACCCTCGATGTGTGTCCGGCGCCGCTTGCGACCGGGCATGAGTACCTTGATAAGGACTGACGTTTCCCATGTTGACCATCGCATTGTCCAAGGGCCGCATCCTTGACGACACCCTGCCGCTTCTGGCTGAAGCGGGCATCGTGCCGACCGAGAATCCGGACAAGAGCCGCAAGCTGATCATCCCCACGACCCAGGCCGACGTACGCTTGTTGATCGTGCGTGCCACCGATGTGCCGACTTACGTGGAACACGGTGCCGCCGACCTGGGCGTTGCCGGCAAGGACGTATTGATGGAATACGGCGGCCAGGGCTTGTACGAGCCGCTGGACCTGCGCATCGCCCGCTGCAAGCTGATGACCGCCGGCAAGGTTGGCGCAGTCGAGCCCAAGGGGCGCCTGCGGGTAGCGACCAAGTTCGTCAACGTTGCCAAGCGTTACTACGCCGAACAGGGCCGCCAGGTCGACATCATCAAGCTCTACGGCTCGATGGAGCTGGCGCCGCTGATCGGGCTGGCGGACAAGATCATCGACGTGGTCGACACCGGCAACACCTTGCGAGCCAACGGCCTGGAGCCCCAGGATTTCATCGCCGACATCACCTCCCGGCTGATCGTCAACAAGGCTTCGATGAAAATGCAGCACGCCCGTATCCAGGCTTTGATCGATACCCTGCGCAAGGCAGTGGAATCGCGACACCGCGGCTGATTCACTTGCGCGGCCTTGAGCCGCGCCCGTCTATCCGCGTCATAGCCAATTTTCTCAGGTGCCCACGCGAATGGACTGGTAGCTTAGGGCGCCTGAGCATTTGCCATTAATGAGGCCCTCGCTATGACCGCTCCCACCTCGATTCGCCGACTCAACGCTGCCGACCCGGATTTCGCACATCATCTGGATCATCTGCTGAGCTGGGAGAGCGTGTCCGACGATTCGGTCAATCAGCGCGTGCTGGACATCATCAAGGCCGTGCGCGAGCGTGGCGATGCGGCCGTGGTGGAATTCACCCAGAAATTCGACGGCCTGCAAGTCGCGTCGATGGCCGACCTGATCCTGCCGCGCGAGCGCTTGGAACTGGCCTTGACCCGAATCACCGTGCCCCAGCGTGAAGCCTTGGAAAAAGCCGCGTCCCGGGTGCGCAGCTATCACGAGCGACAAAAGCAGGACTCGTGGAGCTACACCGAGGCCGACGGCACGGTACTCGGCCAGAAAGTCACGCCGCTGGACCGCGCCGGCCTGTATGTGCCGGGCGGCAAGGCCTCCTATCCGTCTTCGGTGTTGATGAACGCGATCCCGGCCAAGGTTGCCGGCGTGACCGAAGTGGTCATGGTCGTCCCGACCCCGCGCGGCGAAATCAACGAACTGGTGCTGGCCGCCGCCTGCATCGCTGGGGTGGACCGGGTGTTCACCATCGGCGGCGCCCAGGCCGTGGCAGCTCTGGCCTATGGCACCGAAAGCGTGCCGCGGGTGGACAAGGTGGTCGGCCCAGGCAATATCTATGTCGCCACCGCCAAGCGCCACGTGTTTGGCCAGGTCGGCATCGACATGATCGCCGGCCCTTCGGAGATCCTCGTGGTGTGCGACGGCCAGACCGATCCGGACTGGATCGCCATGGACCTGTTTTCCCAGGCCGAGCACGACGAGGACGCCCAGGCAATCCTGGTCAGTCCGGACGCCGAGTTCCTCGACAAGGTCGCCGCCAGCATCGACAAGCTGCTGCCGACCATGGACCGCGCCGAGATCATCAACACCTCGATCAATGGCCGTGGTGCGTTGATCAAGGTCGATGACATGGAGCAGGCCATCGAAGTCGCCAATCGCATCGCGCCGGAGCACCTGGAGTTGTCGGTTGCCGATCCCCAGGCCTGGCTGCCGAAGATTCGTCATGCCGGTGCGATCTTCATGGGCCGCCACACCTCCGAGGCGCTGGGCGACTATTGCGCCGGTCCGAACCACGTACTGCCCACTTCCGGCACCGCGCGCTTCTCGTCGCCGCTAGGGGTGTATGACTTCCAGAAGCGCTCATCGATCATTTTCTGCTCGGAGCAGGGCGCGTCCGAACTGGGCAAGACCGCCTCGGTGCTGGCCCGTGGCGAATCGCTGAGCGCCCACGCCCGCAGCGCCGAATACCGCATCAAAGACGAACAGGAAGGGAACTGAAATGAGTAAATTCTGGAGCCCGTTCGTCAAGGACCTGGTGCCGTATGTGCCGGGCGAACAGCCGAAGTTGACCCGTCTGGTCAAGCTCAATACCAACGAGAATCCCTACGGCCCGTCGCCCAAGGCCCTCGCGGCGATGCAGACCGAACTCAATGACAACCTGCGCCTGTATCCGGATCCCAACAGCGACCTGCTGAAAAGCGCAGTCGCCCGGTATTACGGCGTGCAAACCAATCAGGTATTCCTGGGCAACGGTTCGGATGAAGTACTGGCGCACATCTTTCATGGCCTGTTGCAGCACGACCAACCGGTGTTGTTCCCGGACATCAGCTACAGCTTCTACCCGGTTTATTGCGGGCTGTACGGTATCCAGTCCGACGCGGTGCCGCTGGATGAGCAATTTCGCATTAACCCAGCGGACTATGCCAAGCCCAACGGCGGAATCATTTTCCCCAACCCGAACGCGCCGACCGGCTGCCTGCTGGCGCTGGAAGCGGTTGAGCAGATCCTCAAGGCCAACCCTGAATCGGTGGTGGTCGTCGATGAGGCTTATATCGACTTCGGTGGTGAGACGGCCATCAGCCTGGTGGACCGCTATCCAAACCTGCTGGTCACGCAAACCCTGTCCAAGTCTCGCTCGCTGGCGGGGTTGCGCGTGGGCCTGGCGGTGGGCCATCCGGATCTGATCGAAGCGCTGGAGCGGATCAAGAACAGCTTCAACTCCTACCCACTGGATCGGCTGGCGAATGTCGGCGGCGCGGCGGCATTCGATGATCGCGAGTATTTCGACCGCACTTGCCGGTTGGTCATCGAACATCGCGAGTGGGTGGTGGCCCAGTTGCAAGCCAAGGGCTTTGAAGTGCTGCCGTCGGCCGCCAACTTCATCTTCGCCCGTCATCCCCGGCACGACGCGGCCGGACTGGCGGCCAAGCTGCGTGAGCAGGGCGTGATCGTGCGGCACTTCAAGCAGGAGCGCATCGCGCAGTTCCTGCGGATCAGCATCGGTACGCCGGAGCAGAACCAGGCATTGATCGACGCCCTAGGCGAGCTCTAGAGCCCTGCATGGATCCTGTGGGAGCGGGCTTGCTCGCGA
>NZ_JAOSHO010001170.1 GCF_025917275.1 Pseudomonas agronomica
GCTTTCCAATCGCCGGCCAATTACCTTGAAGACCACCGGTACGACCCGGCGCGTCAACTGGAAGACGCCGACTGGAGCGACAACTCCAACACCAACCTGCACGAAGCCCTGGAAGTGCTGGACGAGCGCAGCCGCGATATTCTCTACCAGCGTTGGCTGGCCGAGGAAAAGGCCACGCTGCACGACCTGGCGCAGAAGTACAACGTGTCGGCCGAGCGGATTCGTCAGC
>NZ_JAOSHO010001171.1 GCF_025917275.1 Pseudomonas agronomica
ACCTGCGTCGACTCCACAGGCCTGCCAATGCCCGCGACCGCCGAAACGGCCTGGGCGAGATTGACGGCAATGTGCGCATTGGTCGGGGCTTCTACTTTCATGACAAACCGGGAGCGTGGTTTCGGACGCTCAGTGGGTGGCGCCGATCTCGCATTCGGTTCCATGGCCGACCAGGCGTTTTTCAATCTCGTCGGTGGCGCCTTCCACGTGCCGTTTCTTTCGATGGCC
>NZ_JAOSHO010001172.1 GCF_025917275.1 Pseudomonas agronomica
CGAGCGCACCTTGCCACTCTGGCTGCTCAACCAGCTCAGCCGCCCTCGCGACGTGCCGGTGACCAACGTGGTGGCGATGCTGGTGATGATGGTGACGATGTTGCCGATATTGGGCGCGTACTACCTGACCCGTGGGGGGGAAAGCGTGGCGGGGAGTGGCGGGAAATAATCAATGAAGATCGCTCATCGCAGGAACCGCAATCCTGTGGGAGCGAGCTTGCTCGCG
>NZ_JAOSHO010001173.1 GCF_025917275.1 Pseudomonas agronomica
GGGCCGTTTGCTGACCCGTCAGGACGAACACGGCGCCATCACCCATCACCAATGGGACGCCGTGGGCCGCTTGCTGCAAACCACCTTGCCCGGCGGCGCCACCCGCGCCTGGCGCTATAACGCCTACGGCAAGGTCATCGCCGAGCGGGACGAACTGGGACGCACCACCCGCTACGAATACACAGACGATTTGCACCTGATCACCCGCCGCCTCAACCCCGACGG
>NZ_JAOSHO010001174.1 GCF_025917275.1 Pseudomonas agronomica
AGGGCGTTTGCTGACCCGCCAGGACGAACACGGCGCCATCACCCATTACCAATGGGACGCCATGGGCCGCTTGCTGCAAACCACCTTGCCCACCGGCGCCACCCGCACCTGGCGCTACAACGCCTACGGCAAGGTCATCGCCGAGCAGGACGAGCTGGGCCGCACCACCCGCTACGAATACGCCGACGATTTGCACCTGATCAGCCGCCGCCTCAACCCCGACGA
>NZ_JAOSHO010001175.1 GCF_025917275.1 Pseudomonas agronomica
GCAAGAGCTTGAGCATGGTGTTCCAGAACCCCTATGCCTCGCTGAACCCGAAAATGACCATCAAGGCGATTGTTGCCGAACCACTGAAGGTTGCCTTTGGTTTGCGCGGCAGCGCCTTGCACGCGCGCATTATTTCGCTGTTGGGAAATGTGGGGATGGGCGAGGAGCACATGGATCGCTATCCCCATGAATTCTCCGGTGGCCAGTTGCAGCGTATCGCTATTG
>NZ_JAOSHO010001176.1 GCF_025917275.1 Pseudomonas agronomica
CCAGCATGCGCACGGTCAATGGCATGTCCAGCGCGTCGGCGCGGAAAATGCTGATGATTGCCTTGTCGTCTGGCGTGGCGGTCTCGACCGTCGCCAGGCGATGGAAGCGCATGGTCGAGCCGTTGTTGATCATGAAGTGATCGCTGCTGTCGGTTTCGATCACGTCACCGAACGGGGCGAAGGCTTCTTTGGTCAACGGTTCGATCTTGAGTGTGCGCATGCTGG
>NZ_JAOSHO010001177.1 GCF_025917275.1 Pseudomonas agronomica
CGAGCAGGCTCGCTCCCACAGGGGATGGCGGCGGTATCAAACCAGCATTGGCAGTAATTCCTCACACGGCATCCCAACCTTCAGATCCAACAGATCATCGGCCCGGGTCCTGCCCTGGTTGATCGCCAGCAGCGGCTTGCCCTGGTCCTTGATCGCGCGGCACAGGCGGAAGGCCGAATAGGCCATCAAGGACGACCCCACCACCAACAATCCATCCGCTTGC
>NZ_JAOSHO010001178.1 GCF_025917275.1 Pseudomonas agronomica
CGGCCGGGTCATCGTGCTTGAACGCGAGTCGCATCCGGCCTACCACTCCACCGGCCGTTCGGCGGCCTTGTACACCGCCGCTTATGGCACGCCACAGGTACGCGCGCTGACCCAGGCCAGCCGGGATTTCTTCGACGCCCCGCCAACCGGCTTTTGCGAGCATCCGCTGCTCACGCCGCGCGGCGAAATGACCGTGGATTTCACCGGTGACCCGGCCG
>NZ_JAOSHO010001179.1 GCF_025917275.1 Pseudomonas agronomica
ATCGCCCCGTCACCAGCGAACGCTGGCAGGAGTCTGGGTCCCTCTCCGGGTTGACCCAGCCACGCAGACGGAGCAAAGCAACCTCAGATGCGTGTCGATTGAAGCCGCCTTCGGGCGGCTTTGCTTTCTATGAGAACAAGGCACGCCTGGCTTTGTTGCGCCTGAAATGCTGAAGATCCGCAAAGTGGCTAGATCTCCCCTGTGGCGAGGGGATT
>NZ_JAOSHO010000118.1 GCF_025917275.1 Pseudomonas agronomica
CACCACGCCGCTGACGCGGGAGGACATTGGTGTCCAGGTCGCCTTGATGTTCGAGGCCGGCGACCTTGCCCGGCCGCTGGTGATCGGTCGCATCCAGCGCTTGCCGGATACCGCGGTGCCCGCCGTGGCCCACCTGGACGGCGAGCGCCTGGAGTTCTGCGCGGAGCGGGAAATCGTCCTGCGCTGTGGCAAGGCCAGCATCACCCTGACCCGTGCGGGCAAGGTGATCATCCGCGGCACCTACCTCTCCAGTCGCTCCAGCGGGGTCAACCGCATCAAGGGCGGTTCGGTGCAGATCAACTAGACAGGTAGTCGCTCGATGGAACTGCTCAACGCCAGCCAACTGCAAGTCGCCTATACCCTGGGCATGGCACCTGACGGCCGCGAATCCTTGGTCGTTGTGGCCAAGGGCACGTTCGATCTGCCGCTGGATGGCCGCGCCGCGACTCTTGCAGACATTCAGCAACCCTTGCTGATGGCTGACACCTTTCTCGGCGAGCCGGGCCTCAGCGCCCCATACCAGGAAATGGACTTCGCCCCGTTCAAGCCATTCTGCGATGTGCTGGTGTGTGGCAAAGCCTATGCGCCGGGTGGACGGCCCGTGACCCAGTTGACGGCAGGCCTTCGTGTCGGCCGGGTCAGCAAAGCCTTTTCAGTGCTGGGTCCACGGCAATGGCAGCCGGGATTGATGGGCCTGTCGCCCGGTGAACCCCTGGCTTTTACGGAGCAGGACATCACCTACGCCCAAGCCTTCGGTGGCTCCCGCACCCTCGCGAACATGCCGGAAATGCGTGATTGCCATCCGCAGAACCCGAGCGGTTGCGGTTGGTACCCAGGCGGCACCGACGACATCGACATAGTCGGCAGGCCAATGCCCAACACCGAGGAGCTGGGCAAGCCCATCGACTCGCCGTCCGGCGACTTCCACCCGATGGCCCTCGGTCCCATTGGCCGCAGTTGGCCACAACGCGCCCGTTTTGCAGGCACCTATGACGATGCATGGTTGGCTGACAGCTTTCCGTTCTTGCCAACGGATTTCGATAACCGTTACTTCCAGGCCGCGCCTATCGATCAGCAAACCGATTATTTGCGCGGCGGCGAAGAGGTGCTGTTGCTGAACCTGACCCCGCAGGAACGAACAAGTTTTCGCATTCCCCAGATGGACGTGCCGGTGACCTTTTTCCGCAAGGAAGGCCTTCATGAAACGGTGCCGGCGCTGATCGACACCCTGCTGATCGACACCGATGCCCGCCAGGTGCAGTTGACCTGGCGCATCGCCCGTCCGCTGCGGCGCAACATCTTTGAGATTGCCCAAGTGCTCGTCGGCACCATGCCCAATGCCTGGTGGCGTGCTCGTGGACTCGGCAAGGATTACTACCCGTCGCTCGATGCCCTGGTCAAAGCCAAACGGGCTGCCGAGGACGCGCACTGATGGCCGCCCTGTGCATCATCGGCTCGGGGATGGTCAGTGCCGTCGGCCTAAGCGCTCCGGCGAGCTGCGCGGCAATTCGCTGTGCCATCGACCACTTCCAGGAAACCCGTTTCATCGACCGCGCCGGCGAGCGGATCATCGGCGCCAGCGTGCCGTTGGAACAACCCTGGCGCGGCCGCACGAAGCTGATCAAGATGGCCGCGCTCGCCATCGCCGAGGCGTTACAAAGCCTTCCTGGGATTTCGCCGGAAAAAATTCCGCTGTTGCTGGGCGTGGCTGAAGCCGAGCGTCCCGGGCGCCTGAACGGCCTCGACATGGCGCTCTTGCGTGACATCGAGGCTGAGCTGGGCCTGCGTTTTCATCCCGACTCCATCATTATTCCGAGGGGCCGGGTCAGTGCGGCCGTGGCTCTGCTCAATGCGCGGACGTTGATCTACCAGGACGGTCATCGCCACGTGCTGGTCGCTGGCGTCGATTCGCTGCTTTGCGGCCCTACCCTGGCCGCCTTCGAGCAACGCGAACGCTTGCTCACCAGCGAAAACTCCAATGGTTTCATCCCCGGCGAAGGCGCCGCAGCGGTGGTGCTGGCCGCTCCCATCGCCGCAGAAGCGCCGCAACTGACCTGCATCGGCCTGGGTTTCGGTGTGGAACCGGCCACGGTGGAATCCGAAGACCTGCCATTGCGTGCCGAAGGCCTGACCCAAGCCGTGCGCGTGGCATTGGGTGAAGCCGGCTGCGGGCTCGAACAGATGGATTACCGCCTGACGGACATTTCCGGCGAACAGTATTACTTCAAGGAGGCGTCGCTGGCCCTGAGCCGCAGCCTGCGGGTGCGCAAGGAATTCTTCCATCTCTGGCACCCGGCCGACTGCATCGGCGAGGTGGGCGCTGCCATCGGCCCGGTGATGCTTGCCGTGGCGCTGGCCGCCAGTCGCAAGGGTTATGGCGAAGGGCCGAACATCTTCTGCCACCTTGGCAACGACGCCGGCGAACGCGCCGCCGCGCTGCTCAGCTACCGGATCGTGAGGGCTGCCTGATGGCCAACGAAGTGTTTGCCAACAACATGGAGGTTTCCTGCAAGGCGGCGGACGGCAAATCCATCGCCTGTTTTCCCGACGTGTGCTTCACCCCGCCCCAGGCACCGCCCACCCCGCTGGGCGTGCCCATTCCCTACCCCAACACGGGCATGGCCAAGGACACGACCAAAGGCACCCGAACGGTGAAGATCACTGGCAAGGAAGTGATGCTCAAGGACAAGAGCTATTTCAAGACCAGCTATGGCGACGAGGCTGGGAACGCGCCCAAAAAAGGCATCGTCACCAGCAGGAACAAGGGCAAGGTGTATTTCACCTCTTGGTCGATGGATGTGAAATACGAGGGCAAGAACGTCGTCCGACACATGGACCTGACCACTCATAACCATGCATCCCAACCCGGCAATACGGTGCCTTGGCCTTATTCGGACAGAATGGAAATCGCCGAGGGCCTGGCGCAATGCGAGGGGGAAAGGAAACGGCTGAAAAAGGCATGCGACACCGATAAGAAAGTGGTCTGCCCGGATACCAAAACGCTGAAAGACGCACTCAAGACGCGTAATACCGCCAAGAAGAAAGCGGGCGATGGATTTTCGGACGATCCTGCGTACATGGCTGCCCATACTGGCGTTCTGAAGGAGTACTCCTCGTTGGCCAAGACCATCAACGCCGATCGTTGCCAAAAGGCCCTGCGCTGTTTTCTCGCCCCGTACAAGCCCAACAGATGTTGCCCGGGACAAACCGGAGATCACCTGATCGATTCGGCGTCCTTTACCGACGGCCCGGCCTTCGCGGGCCAGCCCAGGAACCAGCATCCGACAAAAGCAGGCTGGAGCAAATACGAAACCGACAAGGCGCCGGTCATGTGCGTGGAGGGCCCGAACCAGACCACTGCCACCCATGGCCAGATGCATACCCGGCGTGGAGTGGTTGCCCTGAGATCGGCCGACGCGAAAGGCGAATGGCCAAGGGCCAAGGCCACGAAGACAGGGGCCTTGGCAGCCAGGAAAACCTTTCCAGACTCCAAGTGTTCCCAGAAATGCCTGGAAGCCCAGTTGAACAACTACCACGACCAGGCGAAAAGCCCGGGCAAGGAGAAACCGATCAATGCACGGGCCTCCATGACCAGTAACCAACACGAACGAGACAAAGCCATCAGCGAGATGTGCCCAAGCGATAACAATAGCGATAGCGGTCGCTAATCCTATTAGGAAACCAAAAGATGGACGCACTAGACCGACGATTCAGTGGACTCAGCATTGGCACCGGAGTCGTTCGATATTCGGATCTCAGCTACCTGATTACCACCAATGACCTTTCAATCAGCGAAGGCTACACGGGGTCGATTCTGTACACACTTGACCGTGGAACCTGGTATTCCGGCACAGTGCCTTGGCTTGCCTGTTCCGGAACGGTCTGCCACGTGCCGGCCGAGCGGTACCTGGCGCTCGGCACGGACGGCTCGGTGCGAGCCAGCGGTGGAGGCGCAGTCAAGGAAGAACCGCCCATTGCCAATTGCGGAGTCGACCCGACAAAACGCGGCCCCCTTCGCGAAATCCGCGGCATCGCCAAAGGTCGCGCCTACGCCGTGGGCACCTGCCGCCAAGCCTACGTGCGCGACGGCGAAGATCAATGGCGATGCATCGACCAGAGCGCCCAGGTTGGCGACACCCCCATCACCGACACCAGCTTCGAATCCATCGATGGCTTCAGCGAGCAGGAAATCTATACCGTTGGCTGGGAAGGCGAAATCTGGAAATATGACGGTGCCGTCTTCACCCAGCAGAACAGCCCGACCAACCTGGCGCTCTATAAGGTGCGCTGCGCGCCGGACGGTTTTGCCTATGCTTGCGGCCAGCTCGGGACCTTGCTGCGTGGTCGCAATGATCAATGGGAAGTGATCGAGCACGACAGCACACGGGAGGATCTCTGGGGCATGGAATATTTCCAGGGCCAGCTGTATGTGTCTTCCACCCATTTCGTCTACCGACTGGAGGGCGACACGCTCAAGCCCGTCGATTTTGGCGATGACGCGCCGGGCACCTGTTACCACCTGAGCGCAGCCGACGGGATCATGTGGTCCATCGGGCCGAAGGACGTCATGGAGTTCGATGGTTCGAACTGGACGCGGTGCCTGCAAATTGACTGATCAGGCGAAATCTCCCTTCTGGATCGAAGGCCAATGACCACGCTGCCCGTTGTGCTCGACCTGCACGTTGAGGAAGCCGGTTTCCTGGCGGTCCTGCGCGACTACGCACTGCGCGCGCCCCACTACGACCTGGATGAACTGGGCGCATTGGAAGAGCGTATCGAAGCGCATCTCGATGGCCTGCGTATCGCCGGGTCAGCCGGCCTGGAAGCCCTTCTGGAGCAGCTCGGCCCGCACACCGTCGGCGAAATGTTCGCCAGCGTGGTGCTGGCCTTCGAGGCGGCCGATGCAAAAGCGCTGTCGCGGCTCAGCGAGCATTTGCGAAGCGCCGCGGAAACAGAGCGCGGCTATCTGATGGCCTTGGGCTGGCTTGACTGGGCGCGCATAGAGCCCTGGATCGACCGCATGCTTGCGGCGCCCGAACCGCTTTTTCGCCGTCTCGGGCTGGCGGCGTGTGGCATGCACCGCCACGACCCCGGTGCCGTCCTGCTGGCCGGACTGTCCGATGTTGATCCCAGCGTACTTGCACGTGCCGCCCGCACCGCCGGCGAGCTGCGCCGGCATGACCTGTCACAGGCCTTGCAAGTCCACCGAACGCATATGCACCCTGCCACCCGCTTCTGGGCCAACTGGGCAACGGCGCAAATGGGTGATCAGCAAGCCCTCGAACCGCTGCGACTGTTCGCCGAGCAACCAGGCGAGTTTCAATACCGCGCGGCCTGCGTGCTGCTGGCCTGGCAGGCGCGCGAACCGAGCATCGCCTGGATACGCCAGTTGGTACAGGATCCCCGGCAGCGGCGCATCGGCATCCAGGCCCTTGGACTGTTGGGCGATCCGGTCAGCGTGCCGTGGCTGATCCAACACATGGCCGATGCGCCTTGTGCACGTGTCGCTGGCGAAGCCTTCAGCCTGATCACCGGAGCCGACCTGGCCCTGCTCGATCTGGAGCTACACGTCTTGCCGGATTTCGATGCGGGCCCGAACGATAACCCCGAAGATTCCCATGTCCTCATGGACCCCGATGAGAACCTGCCCTGGCCAAACCCTCAGTCCGTCGATGCCTGGTGGCAGGCCAATGGCGGAAATTTCCAAGTGGGGACTCGCTACATCTTGGGACTGGCCCAGAACGAATGCAGTTTTATGCAAGCGCTGGTCCGTGGCCAGCAACGTCAACGCATCGCCGCCGCCTGCGGTCTCGCGCGGTTCCGGCCGGGCGCGGCGGTGTTTCCAACCAGTGCGCCGGCCTGGCAACAAAAGCGGCGGTTGGAAATGACGGAAAGCCCAGATAGCTGGCTTCGTTCGCATCTCGTGAACCCAAGCGCCACATAAACTCCAAGCTTCGAATCGTGCTCGGAGCGCTTACTTCAACGGCAATCTTCGGATCTCTCCGCCCTCTCCCCGCAAACGCTCAAGATACGCTTCGGCATCCAGCAGTTGATAGGGAAAGTAGAGCCCAGGCGGGGTTGCAGGCTGGCCGTCCAACCCGAGCAGGCGCTCAAGGTTCATGGCGACGCAGAGACCAGTCAGCGGCGCAGTGCCTGCCGGGTGAACGACGGCATGACGGGTGCGCAGCGAGTTGCCTCGAAGATCCTCGCCAGCGAGTTCGATGATGATCTCGGTGGACATGGGTCGTCCTTGGCGCCTGCTGGAGCTCACCCCGATGCCAATGTTGAACTGGACATTCGGTGCACCCGTCGCAGCCGCCAGGCCGACGACGTCAATAGAAGAAAAACCCGTGGCTTCGATTGCCGTGCCGTCCAGCGCATGGAAGCGCGTCTTGGCGTCCTCCCCTTCGCGCCAGACAAATGATCCGCCGCGCCTGGTCAGCGCGGCGGGGAGCATTTTGTTCAGGTGTTCGAAATCGCTGGCAACGGTCGGGCCGCCCGTGTCCTGCTCATCGACCAGCGCATTGATCCGGATATCGTCGATCCGGCCAAACTCACGGGCAACGCTGAACGTCGACACCGTCGTTGCGCCGACCATCCACTCATAACCGAGGACAATCGGCGATGCGCCTGGCGCATGCATGTACATGGCGATCTCCGGAGCGATCTCGAAAACGCCGGAAGATATGCTCAGGTGCGGCACCCCGCGCTGCTGCGCAAAGCGCAATCCAGCGAGAGCGTGGTCCATGTAGAAGACCACCACCGCGCTGACCGCGCGATCGCCGAGGCCCAGGTCGTCGGCACCGGCGTCGATCGCCACGGCCTGCGCCCCGCCCAGTTGCTCCGCGACCCGTTGGGCCTTCGCAAGGTCACGTCCGCCGATCAACAACGGTACATCTGGATGAGCGGCGCGCAGCGCCCGGGCAGTATGGTGGCCGATAGCGCCAGAACCGCCCATGAACAGGATAGGACCGAGTGACATCATCTGTCCTCCTTGCTTTCGGGTTTAACCTACCTTTGGTAACTTAGCACAGCATCATCGGGCTACCTACCCCTGCATTGATACCGCGCGTCGTCGAGCCGATGCCGACCCCGCTTCAATCCCCGACCTGATTCTGTCAGTGTGTGTGGCGTGCGCCGCTTCGCCTCGTCACAGGATGTTTGCATGCGAAAGGATTACTTGGCTTTTTTCATCTCGCTGTTTCTATCGAGGCTGGCGGACCAGATCCTGTTGTTCATCGTGCCGCTGGTAGTGTTCCAGACCACCAACAGCGCTTCATGGGCCGGGTTGGCGTTCTTCGTCGAATCACTGCCGCGCTTTCTCGCTTTCCCATTGTGCGGCGCCCTGTGCGACAAGTATTCGCCGATCAGGATCCTGCATATCAGCCAGGTCTATCGGGCGCTGCTTTGTCTGTTGGCGATGGCGCTCTACGGCGTTTTTGGCGGCCTCGCCTGGATCGTGGTGCTTTCAGCCGTCTGTGGCGTGCTGACCACCCAAGGCATCATGGCCCGCGAAGTGCTGATGCCGTATGTCTTCCGGCATTACAGCTACACCAAGACCTTGTCCTATTCGCAAATTGCCGACCAGACCGGGCTGGTCCTCGGCCCATTGGTGGCGGCATTGTTGTTGGATATCTGGGCATGGCACTGGGTGGTGCTGTGGGTCGCCGCGCTGTTCCTGCTCGCCGACCTGGGCATGCGGGTATGGCAACGACTCAGCCGGGTAAGCCTGGAAGTATACGAGCAGCATCAGGACATCTGGCTACAGCCCCTGCGGATCGCCTTCGGGCATATCCGCAGCCTGGCGGAACTGAAAAAGATCATCGCGCTGGCGGTGGGCGTCAACCTGATTGTCGGCGTCACCTTGGCCACTTCGGCCGCCATGGTGATCGGCGAGTATGGTGCCGGCAAGGACCACTACGCCGGCTTGCAGGCGGCTGGCGCCGCAACCACGATCTTTATCCTGTTGCTCCTCGCGCGAGTAACCCTGCCCCTGCGGGTCTTAGGGGGAATTGGCTATTCGATGATCGCTGCAGGCGGGGTGATCAGTGCCCTGAGCCCAAACCTGTCGGGCTATGTCCTGGGCTTCCTGTTGATCGTCGGTTTCGACAAGATGTTCAACGTCTACATGCGCACCATTCGCCAACGGGTCATTCCGCCCCAGGACTTCGGCAAGACCGTCGGGGTGATCACGTTGCTCAACAACCTGTCACAGCCACTGGCCGGTTTGCTGGTGGCGCTGCTGGCGGCGCCATTGGGGACGCAGCAGGTCATCCTGGTCCTGGCTGGACTGACAGTCCTTCTGGGAGTGGCCGCCCTGTGGTGGTTTGCGAAAGTGGACCGCTTCATACCTGCTGATCAAGCAGGTCGAGCGTCCGGCGATCCGGCTCGCCTGAATAAAACCGATCGAGCGCCTGTTGATACAGGGGAGATCCCGACTGGGCGCTGATAAACAGCGTAAGACAGGAGCGAAACTTCAAATCATCGGGTGAGCCAAATATTCGCTCGGCGCTGATGCCACTGTGTTGCAAGACCGTCTTCACGGTCTCCTCCAGTCGGGGGCCGAGCACATCGTGTTGCAGGTATGCGCGAGCCTCGGCAAGGCCGGAAATCCCGAAGAGGCTGGCCATTTCGGAATGACCGAGCCCTTGCAGTTGCGGAAAGATGAACCACATCCAGTGACTCGTCTTCCGCCCGGCGCGCAGTTCGTCCATGACGCGACTGAATACCGGACGCTGCGCCTCGACGAAGCGCGCCAGGTTGAAAGGGTCTTGCATGATCGATCCTCCCCCGTCGTTGAGCGCGCTGGCAAAGGGCGAACCGGCTGGCCGCCCCACAAAGTCGCATCAAGCGCTCAGTTCCTGCTTCAGCCGCTTGAGCAGCGCCTTGGCCGCCGCTTCCGACGAGGCAGGGTTCTGGCCGGTGATCAGGTGACCATCCTCGACGACGTAACTGCCCCAGTCCGCGCCTTTGGAATATTCGCCGCCTTTGGCCTTGAGCATGTCCTCCACCAGGAACGGCACCACCTGCGTGAGGCCCACCGCCTCTTCCTCGGAGTTGGTGAAGCCGGTGACTTTCTTGCCTTTCACCACGGGCTGGCCATCCGGTGCGTTGACGTTCTTGAACACTCCCGGCGCGTGACAAACGGCGGCGATGGGTTTGTTCGCGGCATAAAAGGCTTCGATGAGCGTCTTGGAGTCGGTGTCCTCGGCCAAGTCCCACAGGGGGCCATGGCCGCCCGGATAGAACACGGCATCGAAGTCATAGGGATCAACCTCGCCCAACGGCACCGTGCTGGCCAATGCGGCTTGAGCCTGGGTATCCGTGGCAAAGCGCCGCGTTGCGTCGGTCTGGGCATTTTCCTCGTCGCTCTTGGGGTCCAGGGGTGGCTGCCCGCCCTTTGGAGACGCCAGCGTGACCGTCGCCTTGGCGTCGACAAACACGTAGTACGGAGCGGCGAACTCTTCCAGCCAGAACCCCGTCTTCTTGCCGGTGTCGCCCAACTGATCGTGGGATGTAAGCACCATTAGAATCTTCATGTGAACTTGTCCTCCGAGCGGGAATGGGCGATGTGCGCTCGCCCTGCATTAGGGTTTGTACGAAAAGTCGCCGAGCGGCGATCAGGCAAGGCGAAAACAGGCGAGGAACGGCCGGGGTCGCGCTCGACTTTACGGGTTGTAAATGAGCATTCCGAGCCTGTTTTCAACGCAGCATGATCGTCGCGCAGGCACTTTTCGTACAAAGCCTAGTGTCAGAGGCTGCGCGGGTCCATACGTTCAAATGAGCGTAGCGAGCGTGAGGAAAATCGTTCAGATGACGTTCTTCACCCTCTTGCCGAAATAGCCGCCAGGCGTAGCTCCCTTGAAGCGGCATAATCCGCCTGTCGTCCGAGTTGCCAACCCAGGTACCCCCACAACAACGCGCAGCACGCCCCCACCACCGCCGCCACGCCTGCACCTTGGCCGATCTGATCGAGCAGGCTCTTGGCCCAGCCACTCACGGCATCGCCGGCGCGATAGACCACGGTGTCGATGAAGTTCTTGGCCTTGTATTTGCTCTCGGCGTCCAGGGGCGCAAATAACATTTCCCTGCCGGGCCGGACAAACGCGTACTCGCCGATTCGTCGCACGATCATCAAGGTTGCAAGCAGCGCAAAGCCCGGCGCCAGGGCGAGGCCCAGGAAACCGACGCACATGAGCAACGGCACGATCGCCAGCAAAGCACGCACGCCCAACCTCGGCGCGATGCGACCGGTGATGAACAATTGGGACAGCAACGCGCCGGCCTGCACGACGATATCGAGGGTGCTGAAGATACGAACCTGCGATGCGCGGTCCGGGTAGTGCTCGGCCACCAGGCGCGCCTGCTCGAAATAGAGAAACGTGCTGACCGTCGCCAACAAGACCACGAAGCCGGCGATTCCCACCAGATAAGGCGATCTGAACACCGCGACCATCCCGCTGAACGGATTGCCGGCCAGTGGCTGCCGCGGGTTTTGCGTGGGGGCTGCGCCGGGTCGCCCCGCCCCGCCCTGTCCGCGCCAGATCATCAAGGTCCGTTTCAACACCAGCGTGGCCCCGAGCAGCACAGCCGCCAGCAGCATCAAGCCTGACGCTCCCACCGCGTCGATCAACAGCGCGCTCAGCGCCGGCCCCAGCAGGCCGCCGACGCTGGCGCCGGCGGCGATGAATGCAAACAGGCGCTTGGCCTGCTCGCTGTCGAATACATCCGCCATCAAGCTCCAGGCCACCGAAACGACGAACAGGTTGTACACCGATATCCAGACGTAAAACACCCGGGCGAGCCAGACACTGTCCGGAAGGAATTGGAAAAACTCGACGAACATCAGCAGATTGATGCCAAAGAAGCCATACACCCAATCGATCAGGCGCAGCCGCGGCACTCGGGAACTGAGCCAGGCGAATAACGGAACGGCTGCCAGCATGACCAGGAAAGTCGCGGTGAATAGCCATTGCAGGTTTTCCACGCCCGCCGCGATGCCCATCGACTCACGGATCGGGCGCAGCATGAAGTAACCGGTAAACAAGCAAAGAAACAGCAGGAAGCCACACAGCGCCGGACGCAGTTCACCGTCATGGGCGTTAAGGGCAAGGCTCAGCCGCTGTACGAACGTCATCGTACTCATGGGAACTCCAGAAAGAAGGCTACGGGACGGGCGCGAGGCCGATGCCCGCGCCCTGGATAGGATCAGCGATAGGTAACGCCGGTCAGGCGCTCGGAAGTCGCCCAGAGTCGTTCGGCATCCGCTTCGTTGGTCGCGGCCGGTGGCGTCTTGGCGAACCCCAGCGGACCGCGTTTTTCGTCATCGCCGGTCGGCCCGTAATAGGCGCCGCCAACGGCCTGCTCGGCAGTCGCCGCATACAAGGTGGGCAACGCGCCTTGAGCCGCAGAGTGGTACGCATCGCGATCCTTCGCCCAGCGCTGGCCGAACTCGCTGTTGACGCCCGGCCCCCGGGCGATCAGTTCGGTGACGGCCACGCCGGGGTGCGCGGCGATGCTGCGTATGCCCCACTGTTCGGCGTCACTGCGCCGTTGCAACGCAAATGCCCATTGCAGGATGGCCAGTTTCGACTGGGCGTAGGCCGCGTAGGGGTCGTATTTCTGCTCGGACTGCAGGTCGTTGAAATTCAAGGCGCCGCGCGTGGCCGCGATGCTGGAGAGGCTCACCACTCGGGCGTCGTCGCTTTGCCGCAGGAGCGGCACCAACAGGCCGGTCAGCGCGAAATGCCCGAGGTAGTTGGTTGCCAGCTGAAGCTCAAAGCCATCGGCGGAAGTGCCCCGCTCAGGCGGCGCCATGATGGCTGCATTGTTGATCAACACGTCCAGGCGCGGCAGCCGCTGGTTGAGACGCTCGGCCAGGGCGCGCACCGAAGACAGGTTGGCCAGGTCCACGGACTCGAACTGCAACTTGGCGTCGGGTACGGCCTCGCGGATACGCTTGATGGCGTCCGCGCCCCGCTCCGGGTTGCGCGCCGCGATGATGACCTCGGCCCCCGCCCGCGCAAGTGCCAGCGCGTCCTCATAGCCCATACCGCTGGTGCCGCCGGTTACCAGGGCAATCCGGCCCTTCTGTGAAGGCATGTCGTGGGTCGACCAGTCGGGTTTGGGCGCCACCCGATCCGATGCTTCGGTGCTCATCGCACTGAGGAGCGCGACGCCGGCCGTCAACGTTCGGGTCCGCCTCATGAGCTGGCTGATGGTGTGCATTAAGCCGCCTGCGGGGGTGATTGCTCTGTTCCACATGATTGAGTTCCTTGGTTGGATGGCAAGCTGGTGCGACCGGGCTTACTGAATGGCGCAGGCGTCTGTCTGTTGAAGGAAGGTGACGTGACGAATCTGCCCGTGCGTGTCGACATAGGTCATCGTTGCTTGCCCGACTTCGCATACGGTTGATTTCGGCTCATCGATACGAACCGCCTGGGCAATGTCCAGCGGCATGCCGTATTCATAGGCCGGAACCTGGGTCTGTTCCTTGGCAAACAGAGGCGAACCGCTCAACGTGATCACTGCCAGCAGGCTGGCAACCGACAAGTTTTGAATGTTCATGGTGTACTCCACTGTCCTGACCGGGATGGTGGTTGCACTCTAGGAGGGGGACGCTGACGTCAAGGTGACCGGTGACTGACAGGAACATGTCAAACGCGAGCGCGAATGGCGGTGTTTCAGTCGCGGAATGTGCTGGATGTGCCGGCGT